>NZ_OSDX01000002.1:0-179507 GCF_900382755.1 Vibrio sp. Evd11 | reverse complement strand
CTAAAATCCTAAGTCGCTGGGTCGGTCTCTCTAGACTGGCCCTGTAATCTCTCTCTAGCCCTTGCTCTACCTGACTTCTTCAGTAATTACTTTCCCTAGGTTTTGTTGACGGCGTCGTCGGTCCGGTCCTAGTCCGGTCTTTCACCCTGATTTTAGGTCTATTGCCGTCGTCGTCGACGGGACACCCACGCTAGATTTCCATCTGATTCCGCTAAACCATTCGCTAGCCCAACTTCTCGCCCTAACGCATACGACATTCGCCCTAGAACCACTCCTAGCGTTGAGATTACCGATTCAAGTATGAATACCAGTCCAGTGATTAGCATTCGTTTCTTGCTCTGTGGTTCACTGTTGCTGACGACTAACCTTAATCACTTAAGAGATATCAGACCAATTACCACTGAGGGTAATTGGTCATCATTGTTCAACAGTCATCTGGTTCTAATCTTCGGTGCTGAGTCTCCTGACTGATCTCAGCTAGAACTCCATTTAGGTATCTCATTTATATCTATTATTAATTAACTTCAGCTAATGGAACGGAATGTTGGTTATATTTTTGTTGGCTTAGTCGGGAAGTTTTTCTGGGGGTCTACTCTGGTGTTGAGTGGTATGTATTTAGCGCAGAATCGTGTTGTACAGATAAGAGAGGTTACTGATGGTTGATATCAGTCTGAGATAGATTTACGGGTTCTATGGTGATTAGGTGGAGTGTTTCACTGGCGCTAATGGAATCGTGCTTACAGGAAGTAATCGAAGACCGGATATGGAAAGGACTAGAAAAGATAAAGGCCCATGAATTTCTTCATGAGCCTTATCGGAATTTGGTGGCCCCTATCCGATTTGAACGGATGACCGAACGATTATGAGTCGTGCGCTCTAACCACTGAGCTAAGGGGCCGTAGGGCATAGATTATAGGGGAACCATTCATTGGTGTCTAGACACTATAAGGGGCAATTCCGCTTACATCTTAGCCACTTAAATCACGCAGGCACAAAAAAGGTGAGCCAACGCTCACCTTTTCTATTTTATGCTTAAAAGCTAACCACACTAAAGCATGTAATTACTCGTCTAGGAAGCTACGCAGAGTTTCTGAGCGGCTTGGGTGACGAAGTTTACGCAGTGCTTTTGCTTCGATCTGACGGATACGCTCACGAGTAACGTCGAACTGTTTACCAACCTCTTCAAGAGTGTGGTCAGTGTTCATGTCGATACCGAAACGCATACGCAGTACTTTCGCTTCACGAGGTGTTAGGCCTGCAAGAACGTCTTTAGTTGCGCCGCGTAGGCTTGTTGCCGTTGCAGAGTCTAAAGGCAGTTCTAGAGTTGTATCCTCGATGAAATCACCTAGGTGCGAATCTTCGTCGTCACCGATTGGTGTCTCCATTGAGATTGGCTCTTTAGCGATTTTCAGTACTTTACGGATCTTGTCTTCAGGCATTTGCATGCGCTCAGCCAGTTCTTCCGGAAGTGGTTCACGACCCATCTCTTGTAGCATTTGACGAGAGATACGGTTTAGTTTGTTGATCGTTTCGATCATGTGAACCGGAATACGGATAGTACGAGCTTGGTCGGCAATCGAACGAGTGATTGCTTGACGGATCCACCAAGTAGCGTAAGTAGAGAATTTGTAACCACGACGGTATTCAAACTTATCTACAGCTTTCATCAGACCGATGTTACCTTCTTGGATTAGATCCAGGAATTGTAGACCACGGTTTGTGTACTTTTTAGCAATCGAGATTACTAGACGTAAGTTCGCTTCAACCATCTCTTTCTTCGCACGACGAGCTTTCGCTTCACCGATAGACATACGACGGCTGATATCTTTAATGCTTTGAACAGTAAGAGATGTCTCTTTCTCGATCATATCCAGTTTTTGGATTGAGCGACGGATGTCGTGCTCGTTACGTTTGATCTTTTCTGCGTATGGCTTGTCTGAAGCTAATACTTCGTCCAACCATGCTTCGCTAGATTCATTACCCGTAAATAGAGCAATGAAAGATTTCTTCGGCATTTTGCCGTACTCAACCGTTTGACGCATGATTAGGCGTTCTTGAGTACGTACGCGATCCATCGAAGTGCGCAGTTCGTTTACCAGGTAATCAAACTGTTTTGGCGTTAGACGGAACTCTTTGAATACGTCTTGCATCATTGTCGTTGCAAGTGTTGCTTTCGGGCTTTCGTGGCCGTATTCATTGATTGCTAGTTGACGGTTTTGGTAGCTAGTGCGAAGTGCTGTGAACTTCTCAAGAGCAAGCTCAGGATCAATACCTGTATCTTCCTCTTCTTCTTCCTCGTCGTCTTCTGCTTCTTCTTTGTCTTCGTCTTCTAGATCAGTTTTAGCAAGTTCTGAACCGATGTGAGTCGCCGTTGGCGCAGCTGTGCCATCGTCGTCTGGGTCAACAAAGCCATTGATTAGGTCTGTTAAGCGAATCTCTTCAGCGAGTACGCGGTCAAACTGTTCCAAGATGTATGGAATGGTACCTGGGTATTCAGCAACAGATAGTTGAACGGTATTGATACCATCTTCAATGCGCTTCGCAATGTCGATCTCGCCTTCACGAGTCAGTAGCTCAACCGTACCCATTTCACGCATGTACATGCGAACTGGGTCAGTAGTACGGCCAATCTCGCTTTCTACGCTTGAAAGCGCAGCAGCAGCAGCTTCAGCTGCATCTTCATCTATATTAGCATCGTCATCATTAAGAGCTAGATCATCAGCGTCAGGTGCAGTTTCTACTACCTTGATACCCATGTCGTTGATCATTTGAATGATGTCTTCTACCTGTTCAGAATCCACGATTTCTGCAGGTAGGTGGTCGTTTACTTCGGCGTAGGTCAGATAGCCTTGTTCCTTGCCTTTAATAACAAGTAATTTAAGCTGTGACTGCGGATTTTGATCCATAGATGATATCCAACTTCAGGTCTGGTGAAGGACGTTGCATTCTCAAATGCAAACCAATTATGTTAACAAATTTATTAAATGCTGACTAATCAAACAGGGTTACGCTTTTAGATCTAGCATTAAAGCTAGTAGCTCCCTTTTTTCTTCGGCTGATAAACCGACGCTTCTTGCTTTGGCCTGCAGGTTTTCAATTTGTTTTTCAACGCACTGGGCAAGTATATTGTCCAATGAGTCTAAAAATATGTCTTCTTGATTGTCTTCGTCGAGGGGGATTTCCCAGCTCGCGAGACGAGACAGAAGGGCCTCGTGTTTATTGTGTCGCCAATGCTCTAATAATTGGCCTGTGTTGATATGGGGATGCGCGTGGCATTTATCAAGTACTTCGACGAATAAACTTAGTCCAGGCAACTGTAAGCCTTTGACACTTGATAAATCCGGTACCATATCAGCATAGCTCGGATTTTGGATAAGCAAAGCGATAACTTCTCGCATTGGAGTGCGTTTCAGCTCTTTATGCGGCTGAGGCGTCGGGTTCTTAGTATGAACTCGAGCTCGTCTCAGTTGGTTATCAAATCCAGTACGCTCATCCAATAATTTTTCGAGCAGTTCTTGGAAGTAACTGTCAGGGATTTTGTTAATCAAGGCGCTGGCGTGTGCTCGCAGTGCCGACTTCCCTTCGGTTGTTCCCAAGTTCAACTTGTGTATCTCAATAAGATTATCGAACAAGTAAGTAGAAAGCGGTGTCGCATTCTGTACCAGTTGTTCGAAGGCCTCTTGGCCATTCTCTCTTATATAGCTATCTGGGTCTTCGCCGTCGGGTAAAAATAGAAACTTGAGCGTGTTACCTGTTTTCAGGTATTCAAGCGCATTTTCGAGTGCGCGCCACGCCGCTTCTTTACCTGCTCGGTCACCGTCGTAACAACAAACCACTGTGCTGGTTTGGCGGAACAACATTTGAACGTGGTCACCGGTTGTCGAGGTGCCCAGTGATGCCACTGAGTAATCAACACCATATTGCGCTAATGCCACGACATCCATGTAACCTTCAACCACAAGTATTTGCGGCGGTTCACGGTAGGCTTGCAGCACTTCATAAAGGCCGTAAAGCTCTTTGCCTTTATGGAAGATAGGCGTTTCTGGTGAGTTCAGGTATTTGGGTGTGCCGTCTTCTAAGACACGACCACCAAAACCAATTACTCGACCGCGACGATCGCGAATCGGGAACATGACACGCCCACGGAATCGGTCGTATCGGTTGCCTTTATCGTTTTCTATCAACATGCCGCCAGTAACGAGCATGTCTTGGGCTTCTTTTTGTTGCCCAAAGTTCTTACGAACCAAGTCCCATTCATCAGCGACGTAGCCAATGCCAAACTTCTGTACGATTTCACCAGACAGTCCACGATTCTTTAGGTAATCAATCGCAGGCTTGTTAGCTGAGATTTTCAGTTGAGAGCGGTAAAAATTACTGATGCCGCCCATCAAATCGTAGAGGTTACGTTTTTGTTCGCTGTTGGCTCTTGGTGCCGTGGATATTTCACCGCTGCGCTGTTCTCTAGGAACATCAAGGCCTAAAAATGAGGCAAGTTCTTCAATGGCTTCAACAAAGTCGAGACGTTCGAACTCCATAATGAAGTCGATGGCATTGCCATGCACGCCACAACCAAAGCAGTGATAAAACTGTTTTTCTTGGCTTACGCTAAAAGAAGGGGTCTTCTCGTTGTGAAATGGACAACAAGCACCATAGTTTTTGCCTTTTTTCTTAAGTTTCACGCGTGCGTCCACAATATCGACAATGTCGAGACGCGCTAGGAGATCATCGATGAAACTACGCGGGATGTGTCCTGCCATAAAACCTTAGAAAAATGCACTAACTGAGAGTGTGGATAATAATAGTTTGAATAGGTTACAGATACAAACAAGCCGTGCGTTCCGAAGGATTGCACGGCTTGTTGCAATTTGATTTGGGATTAAGCGAGTTTAGAACGAACTAAACCACTAACTTTTCCCATATCTGCACGCCCTTGAATTTGTGGTTTCAAGATAGCCATTACTTTACCCATGTCTTGCATGCCCGCTGGTTGAGCTTCCGCGATTGCGCTATCAAGTAGTGCAACAACTTCTTCTTCAGTTAACGGTTGAGGCATAAAGCCTTCAAGTACAGTAATTTCTGCTTTTTCCACGTCAGCAAGATCTTGACGATTTGCTGATTCATATTGAGCAACAGAATCGCGACGTTGCTTAACCATTTTAACCAATATAGCAATTATGTCGTCGTCGTTCAGAGTGATCCGTTCGTCAACTTCACGTTGCTTAATTGCTGAAAGAGCTAAGCGGATAGTGCCAAGGCGCGGTTTGTCCTTGGCTTTCATCGCTAATTTTTGCTCTTCTTTGAGTTGTTCAATAAGAGCCATAACTCAGTCCTTATGGATTAAGTTATTAGTACAGACGAACGCGACGTGCGTTTTCGCGAGCTAGCTTTTTAGCGTGACGCTTTTGAGCTGCTGCTTTAGCGCGTTTGCGAACTGTAGTTGGCTTTTCGTAATGCTCACGACGACGCACTTCAGAAAGGATACCTGCTTTTTCACAAGAGCGCTTGAAACGACGTAGTGCAACGTCGAACGGTTCGTTTTCACGTACTTTAACTATTGGCATATGCCTTTCACCTCAGGGGTTATTCATTATCGCTGGTTACTCAGTACCAAATCAGAGAAGTTACCCATCGAGCTAACTCTCTATTCGCGTTTGGCCATTAACCAGCTTGATCAAAAATGGTGCGGAATTTTAATCCGATCACAGTGGCTTTGTAAAGCACTTTGTCGATTATAGTCTGTACAATATTTGTTTGAAGAGCTTAGGCAGGGTAATATTGCGCTAATTTCCCATTTTAGACGAAAGCGTGCCGAGAAAATTATGCGCATTATTGGTATTGAAACCTCTTGTGATGAAACAGGAATCGCAATTTATGATGATGAGCAAGGGCTGCTTTCTCATCAATTATACAGCCAAGTAAAGCTGCACGCCGATTACGGTGGCGTGGTACCTGAACTAGCGTCGCGTGACCACGTAAAAAAGACCATCCCACTGATTAAAGCGGCATTGGCTGAAGCTAATCTTACGTCAAAAGACATTGATGGTGTGGCTTACACTGCTGGACCTGGTTTAGTTGGTGCTCTACTGGTTGGTGCAACCATTGGTCGCAGTATCGCTTATGCTTGGGGTGTACCAGCTGTACCTGTTCACCACATGGAAGGTCACCTTCTTGCTCCTATGCTAGAAGATAACCCGCCACCATTCCCATTTGTAGCTCTGTTGGTTTCTGGCGGACATACCATGATGGTAGAAGTGAAAGGCATCGGCGAGTATCGAATCCTTGGTGAATCGATTGATGATGCGGCGGGTGAAGCGTTTGATAAAACCGCGAAGCTGATGGGCTTAGATTACCCAGGTGGTCCACTGCTATCTCGACTCGCAGAAAAAGGGACTCCGGGTCGTTTTAAGTTCCCACGTCCTATGACCGATCGCCCTGGGCTAGATATGAGCTTTTCTGGCCTGAAAACGTTCGCGGCAAATACAATTCGTGCGAATGACAACGACGATCAGACACGTGCTGATATCGCTTACGCTTTCCAAGAAGCCGTTTGTGCGACCTTGGTAATTAAATGTAAGCGTGCCTTGGCGGAAACAGGCATGAAACGTATCGTGATTGCTGGTGGCGTAAGTGCCAACAAACAGCTACGTATTGAGCTTGAAGCGCTAGCGAAGAAAATCGGAGGCGAGGTTTACTACCCGCGAACTGAGTTCTGTACAGATAACGGTGCTATGATCGCTTATGCGGGTATGCAACGCCTAAAAAATGGTGAAACGGCTGATTTGTCTGTTCATGCCACGCCGCGTTGGCCAATTGACCAACTAGAGCCAATTGCTTAACCAGTAGCAATCGTTCAACGAGAAACAGTCGATCAACAAAAGCTAAGCGCAGAATAAACCATAGTATTTCGATAAACGGTCGCTGAGTGCGGCCGTTTTTATATCCTAGCTTACCGACTGTATGTCGATAAATAATTGCTGATAGAGATTAGGGAAGAAAATGAACAAGTTCACAGTAGACAATCAATCGATGGCGTACCTAGATGAAGGTCAAGGCCCTGTTGTTGTATTAGGCCATAGCTACCTTTGGGACAGTGCAATGTGGAAGCCGCAGATCGATGCATTAAAAACTCAGTATCGCTGTATTGTTCCAGAGCTTTGGTCTCATGGTGAATCACAAGCCGCGCCGAGCTCGATGCGCAACTTAAAAGATTACGCTCAACACATTTTGGATCTACTTGATCATTTAGAAATCGAAGAGTTTTCCGTTGTTGGCCTATCGGTTGGCGGTATGTGGGGAACCGAGTTAGCGGAACTTGCACCTGCACGTATCAAGTCTTTGGTTCTAATGGATACCTTTGTTGGTTTAGAACCAGAAGTTGCTCATGCTAAATACTTCAGCATGTTAGACACCATTACTCAAACCAAGATGGTTCCTCAGCCGATTGTTGAAGCGGTTGTTCCATTGTTCTTTGCAAATGATGCTCAAACAAACACGCCAACTTTAGTGGAAGGCTTTACTCAGAAATTATCAGCTCTTAAGGGGGAGAACGCTGAAGAAGTGGCTCGAATCGGTCGAATGGTGTTTGGGCGTCGTGACATGATTGAAGCGGTAGAGAACTTTGCACTGCCAGTTTTGATTGCGGTTGGACAAGAAGATAAGCCACGTCCGGCACTGGAGTCATATCTAATGCACGATTGCATTACGGGCAGTGAGTTAGTGGTCATTCCTGGTGCTGGCCATATTAGCTCGCTTGAGCAACCAGAGTTTGTTAACTCTATGCTGAAGACGTTTTTAGATAAACATCTGCTGTAAGCACTTAAAGAACGAATAGTATTGATCGACTTAGGCTTGCGTTGGTTTAAACGTATCTCGGTTTAAAAATAGTTCGGCTTAGACATGACAGTTTAAGCCGATTTTTTTTGTCCGAGCTTTGGCTCGCTGCCATCGAGAAGGCGGCGGATATTCTGATGGTGACGCAACACAATCAAGCAACACAGCATCGCTACTGGCAGCGTATATTGTGGTTTGACTAACCAAGCGTAGAAAGGTGCGAGCAACACAGTAACCAGTGCCGCTAAAGAAGAGTAACGAAACAAAAATGCCACAACCAACCAAGTCGCCATGATCATTCCCGTTAGATCGAATCCAATTGGGGCGATGGCTCCGAGTGCCGTTGCAACGCCTTTACCACCTTTAAAGTGGAAGAATATTGGGTACATATGACCAAGACACGCCGCTATCGCCACGACGCCTAAAATGATCGAGTCGATATTGAGGTAGTAGCCAAGCCATACTGGAATGGTACCTTTAAGCATGTCACACAAAAGGACGGCAGCTGCTGCGCCTTTACCGCCAACGCGCAGAACATTGGTTGCTCCAGGGTTGTTAGAACCTACCGTTCGGGGATCAGGGAGCCTTAAAACTCGGCATATCAAGACCGCACTCGAGATTGAACCTAGCAAATAGGCAGCAATGATCATGATGAGAGCCAAAGGGGTCATGTCTGTCCTTAACGGTTATAAGCCTAACGATGGGAAAATAATGCTCAATCCCAGAGTAATTGATATCATATCCGGAATTACGCAAATAATACGTTTTTTTCCCCAATATGGGTATCCGACCTCTAAAAGGACAAGTCATGGCACTGGATAAAGTTTTCATTGAACAGCTAGAAGTAATTACAACGATCGGTGTTTACGATTGGGAACAAGAGATTAAACAAAAACTTGTGCTTGATATTGAAATGGCTCATGACAATCGCCCAGCGGGTAAAAGTGACGATGTGGTTGATGCTTTGGACTACTCGACGGTTAGTACTGCTGTGCTGGATCATATTGCGAATGGCCGATTCCTATTGGTTGAGCGTGTGGCAGAAGAAGTGGCTGAACTAATCATGACTCAGTTCTCAGTGCCTTGGATTAAAATCCGTTTAGCGAAGCCTGGCGCAGTGCCACAAGCAAAAGCAGTCGGTGTGATCATCGAACGAGGTCAAGCATGACAATAGCCTATGTTGGTGTTGGCACGAACATAGACCGCGACAAGCATGCAAGGGTGGCATGGACAGAGCTTCAATCGTTAGGGACTGACCTTAAATGCTCTAAGATCTATCACTGTGAGCCTGTAGGGTTTGAAAGCCATTCGTTTTATAACTTTGTGATAGAGCTCGACACATCACTCTCATTGACTGAATTTTCACAGCAACTTCGTAAAATTGAGTTTAAATGGGGTCGCTCTCAAGATGCTCATAAACTTCAAGACCGAAAGCTCGATCTTGATATTGTGCTGTTTGGAGACGTGGTTTCTGAAAGCGAACCAGAATTGCCACGCAGTGATATCTATAAATATCCTTTTGTAACACAACCACTTTATGATCTCTGTCCTGCAAGAGTGATCCCGCAAGATGGAAGAACCGTCAGTGAAATATGGCAGAAGATGCAGCAATTAGACTCGCTCTCTGTCGTAGATATAAAACTATAATTTTTAAGGTAAGTAATGAGTTATTTTGAAGCGTTTATGTTGGCGTTGGTGCAAGGCTTTACTGAGTTTTTACCTATTTCCAGTTCTGCACATTTAATCCTTCCTTCTGCTGTATTAGGTTGGGAAGATCAAGGCTTGGCCTTTGATGTGGCTGTCCACGTTGGTACTTTGGCCGCAGTAGTTATCTATTTCCGCAAAGAAGTGGTCTCTCTGTTGAGTGCATTCTTTGGTTCCGTGTTTAAAGGCGATCGCAGTAAAGAAGCAAAGCTGGCGTGGATGATCATTCTCGCGACGATTCCAGCGTGTATCTTTGGTTTGTTGATGAAAGATATTGTTGAGCTTTATTTGCGCAGTGCGTGGGTAATTGCTACGACAACGATTATTTTTGGTCTGTTGCTATGGTGGGTGGATAAGAACTCAAGCCTGCGTGATGACGAATACCAAGCGGGTTGGAAAAAGGCGCTGTTTATTGGTCTTGCTCAAGCAATGGCGATCATCCCAGGTACGTCTCGCTCTGGCGCAACCATTACCGCAGCGCTTTACCTAGGTTTCACACGCGAAGCGGCGGCTCGATTCTCTTTCTTGATGTCTATCCCAATCATCACTTTGGCTGGTGGTTATTTGGGTCTTAAGTTAGTGACCAGTGGTGACCCTATCCATGTTGGCACTTTGCTAACGGGTATCGTGGTTTCTTTCATCAGTGCTTATATCTGTATTCACTTCTTCTTGAAGCTTATCTCACGTATGGGCATGACACCGTTTGTTATCTACCGCCTGATTCTAGGTTTTGGTCTATTTGCTTTCTTGATGATGCAGTAGCACTAGACTTACGTAGACAAATGTTTCGTCCTACAGATTGAAACGGAAAAACCCGCCTAGTAGCGGGTTTTTTAATACCGGAGAATCAGCGCTTTGGCGATTAATTATCTGCGAGTTCTAATAGGGCGCTCTCAATTGCGGCAGCTCTGCGCTTCTCTTGTTCTTCTCGAATACCTTTACCTTGAAAACCATCAGCAATAATCGATTTCACTTCGACTTCAAGCGCTGCTTGGTAAGCCACTTCAAAACGCGCTTTCTGAGGGTAAGGCTGATCTTCTAACCCTTTACGGCCAGCATGATCGGCTTGGCAGCAAAGCAGTATATCGTCGAGTCTATCTGGCTTACGCCATACATCGAACTTGTTGAGAACCTTGAGAAAGGTGGTTGGCTTTAGCTCGCCTGCACGATGGATATTAGAATGCTGCTCACACACTAACAACGCAAGGTCTCTGAATTCATTGGGCACTCTGACTCTTTCACACAGCTTTTTAATGATTTTTAAGCCTGTATGGCAATGCATCTTGTGGCTTGGCCACTCACTTTCTGGCGTGACGCCTTTACCTAAGTCATGCACTTGAGCTGCAAAACGCACTGGTAATGATGAGCTTAATAGCGCAGCTTGCTGAGCAACCATCAGAGTGTGAATACCCGTGTCGATCTCCGGGTGCCATTTTTCAGGTTGAGGCACACCAAACAGAGCGTCAATTTCAGGCAACACAACAGCCAATGCACCGCACTCTTTCAGTACAGAAAGGAACACTTCAGGGTGCGGAGTACCAAGAGATTTATGCCACTCCTGCCAAACTCGTTCGGCAGTGAGGTGTGCCAGTTCACCGGATTGCACTATCTCACTCATCATCACTATGGTTTCAGGTGCAACTGTGAAGTTAAGGTGGTGAAGCTTAGCGGCGAAGCGAGCCACACGCAGCACACGAAGAGGATCTTCAACAAAAGCGTCCGAGACGTGCCTTAGAATACGATCAGAGAGATCTTTTTGGCCATGGTAAGGATCGTAAAGTTGGCCTTTATCATCTTGAGCGATGGCGTTGATCGTTAGATCTCGACGCATCAGATCTTCTTCCAAACTCACGTCTGGAGCAAAATAACACTCGAAACCCGTGTAACCTGAACCTGATTTTCTTTCAGTACGAGCCAGTGCGTGCTCTTCTTTGGTTTTTGGGTGTAAGAATACAGGGAAATCTTTTCCGACAGCAGTAAAGCCAAGGCTTTCCATTTCTTGAGGGGTACTTCCTACCACGACCCAATCTCTATCATAACTGTCAATATTGAGTAGCTTATCGCGTACCGCTCCACCGACTAGATAGCGCTGTAGCCCATTGTCTTTTGGTAGGCTATCGTATATTTGCAACTTATCACCTCGAAATGTTTTATCACTGCTGGACTTTACTGCGAGCAATGGTACTTTCCATTAATCGTAATTATAGGGCAGCACATGTATAAGGAATATTTTGGCTTCGTTGAGATGCCATTTTCGATTGTACCAAATTCTCGCTATTTGTTTTTGAGTCAGCGTCATCAAGAAGCGATGCAGAACCTACAAGCCGGTTTAGGCGAGGGTGGGGGCTTTGCGATGCTTACTGGTGAAGTAGGTACAGGAAAAACAACGGTCGCCAAAGCGATGTTGTCATCACTCGATAATCAGACTCAAGCTGGCCTTATACTCAACCCTACGTTTTCCAATACGGATTTACTAGAAGCTATTTGTGATGAGTTTGAGGTGGAATACCCTGAACAAGCATCGCTCAAACAGCTCAGCCAAGCGATTCATTATTTTTTGTTGGATAGCCATGCAGAAGGTATTCAAACCTTATTGGTGATCGATGAGGCACAACACCTTGCTGCTGACGTATTGGAGCAGCTACGCCTTCTAACCAATTTGGAAACCGACAGCCGTAAACTGTTAAAAGTGCTGTTGGTTGGTCAGCCGGAATTACAACAGCATCTACAAACAACACAATTGCGCCAGCTAGCGCAGCGCATTACAGGTCGTTATCACTTACTGCCTCTTAATACTGAAGAGACTGGCAAGTACATCGCGTTTCGCTTGGAAACGGCGGGTGGCGAGCAGATGTTGTTTTCGAATCGTTCTATCAAGCTGATTGCCCAATATACTCATGGTATTCCGAGACTTATCAATTTGGTGTGTGATAAGGCTCTACAGCTCGCTTTTCATGATGGTGAGCAAGCGCCCTCCAATGAAACGGTCAACCGAGCGTGCCAGCAGATCATGGCCTTTCAGGCCGATGTATATCATGTTGAAAAACAGCACGCAGTTACCGTGGCACCAAAGCTACTCAAATATGCTGGTTTAGCGACGTTAAGCATTGGCTTAGCCTTTACTACTTTTAATTTCGCCCCGTCATACATAGATTCATGGATATCAGCTAACACTTCAAGCGAAGCTAAAACCGAAGTACTGGCACATGCACAGCGCTCATTGGTGGCAGGTACGGCTAAGTTAGCGGCAGAAGCTAACTTAGCAGCAGAGCCGAAGCCTTCAAAGTTTGCCCTACCACAAGATATTCAACAGCATTTAATGCAAGGGACTAACCGTTCTCTTGCGATTAAAGATCTTTATACCTTATGGGGGTATCAGTCTTCTTTGCGTGATGGTTTGTGTTTAAGTGAACCTCAAAGCGTGTTCGTGTGTGAGCAACAACAGACCAACCTAGCTGATCTGTTGGAGCTTGGGGTACCTGTGGTTCTCAACCTTGAACTCGATCAAGAGCCTGTATTCGCTGTGCTTTATGGGGAGTCTGACGACTCGGTTGAGTTACTCATTAACGATAAGTTGTTGGTGTTGCCTAAACGCTCGTTAGAACAAGTGTGGCAAGGCGATTATGTCGCTATTTGGAAACAACCACTGAGAGAAACCCTAAAAGAGGGTTATCAAGGCGAAGCCGTAACATTATTGGATTTACTGTTGTCTGAAGTGTTAGGTGAAGTCGTTTCAGGAAATGATGTGTTTGATAATGAATTAAAAATGAAAGTCGAAGCCTTTCAAACTTGGCAGGGGATGTCTGTGGACGGTATTGCGGGCAAACGTACATTGGCAAGATTGCAAAGGTTGGCTCAACTGGATTCACCTAAGCTGATGTCACTCGGTGGAGGAGCTAGCTAATGTCGCGCATTATGCAAGAGCTCAAACAATCTGAGCTTAGAGGCTACCAAAGCCATCATGTCCCAAATTCAGCTGTGGCGATCAGTAAAAAGAAAGGTTCATCGCTCGCTATGGGGCTTCTTTTTCTATTAGTCCCTTCTTTGTTAGTCGGTGGGACGCTGGCTTATCAGTCTTATACTTCTTCTGCTCAAGCGCTCAGCCAGTCGACGGAGACAATGCCTCTTAAGTCTGAAGATAAAGCGCCCGCTTCAAAGGCGTCAGTAACGAATGAAACAGTGGCAGTTACGCAAGATGAGTCGCCATTTTTGATTCGTACAGCACCCACACATAACGAATTAAAAGTATTGCCGCGCAAAGAGGTGTACGCCCAAGTGAATATCAGCAATGCCGCTGATATGAATGACTCGAACGTCATGTTTGCACGAACTGATGTTTCTGAGCCAAATCCAGAGTTAAATTCTGAGCCAAGCACTGAGAGCTTCGAACCTTCATCGCCACAGTCAAGCTCACCTGAGCGCAGCAATGAGTTGCAATCGGACAGTGATTTACTGCAAGGGCTAGACCTCAGTGAGTTACCACCTGATTTAGCATTGAAGCTTGAATCTATTATGGAAGATCAACAAAGCGCTCCTGAGCCAATGGATTCTAGACCTGCTGAAAGCATGGAATCTCCGGTCATCGAGTTAGAGTCTCATGGCAGTAGTTTGACTGGAGTTCTACCAAAGCTAGATTTACAAACTCATATGTACTCGAGTAGTGAAACGAAACGTTGGGTTAAAGTGAACGGTCATGAGGTGGCGCAGGGAGATTGGATTGGACAAGACATTCGGTTGTTAGAGATTAAACCACAATCGGTGATCATTGAGTTTAATCATCAGAAGATAGAAATCCCGGCTCTGTATGAGTGGAAAGGCTAGTGCAATAGGGATCCGCTTTCCTCTCGCTCTGAGTGGATATTTGAACGAGAAACCAAGACAAATAAAAAGGAGCACCTCGGTGCTCCTTTTTGATATTCGATACTGAATTTATTCTGTTTAGCGCAAGGTAGGCTAAGCAGATAAAACGATCAGCTTACGACCAGCCGTTTGGTGACTTTCTGCGACGAGGCATAATGTGTGGCAGGATAAGACCAAGAAGTAGACCAATACCAGCAACACCACCACCGTACATGAAGTACTTAAGCAATAGATCATCTTTTTGTGTGTCTAGTTTAGCGCGTAGCTCACGGTTCTCTGTTTGAGAGCTCGTTAGCTGCTGGCTAATCTCGCTGTAGTTTTGCTCAAGTTCAGCAATTTGCTTGTTACGAGAGTCTAGAGAGCTCGCTAGGCCAGCTTTCTCGCTGTCTGCACTTTGGCGAGCATTTGCAAGCTTGCCTTTTACGTCAGTCAGTTCTTTTTCTAGCTTAGGCATGCGCAGAGCCATGCTTTCTTGAGTGCTTACAAACTTACTTTCTACCCAGCCCTTACGGCCGCGGTTATCTTGAACCTGGGTGTAACCCGTGCTCTTGTTAGTTTGAAGGTAAGTAATCTTTTCACCAGCATCAATACTACCGATGATACGGAATGTGTTGTTTGGGCCAGAATGCATATAAGTAAATAGTTTGTCAGCAATATAACGGTCTTGTGCAAAGGCAGCTGGAGCCGCAAGCATTGCAAGCAAAACTAAGCTAATCAGTTTTTTCACAGTAAATCCCTTAACGATTCAAATTGGGTAGGCGTATGAGTCAGCCTCAATGAGCAAATAATATTTAGTTTCTTTATGCGGTGCAACAAAGAAGGGAGGCAAAGCCTCCCTTTCTGTGCGTTTGAGTCAATAATGACATGGTATTTACATATCGTTACCGAAGCTCACCGTTTTCTGACGCTAATATTTACTAACGTCAAGGCGATTACATTGTAAACATAGCCTGAATTGCGTAGAAGAACACAACTGCAAGTAGTGCACCAGCAGGTAGCGTTACAATCCAAGAAGCAACGATGTTACGCACAACGCCTAGGTTCAGTGCCGCGATACCACGAGCAAAGCCTACACCCAATACCGCACCAACCAATGTTTGTGTGGTTGAGATTGGAAGGCCAGTACCAGAAGCAAGAACAACGGTACACGCAGTTGCAAGCTGAGCTGCGAAACCACGGCTCGGTGTTAGTTCTGTAATACCAGTACCCACAGTCGCCATTACTTTATGACCCATGGTAGCAAGACCAACAACGATACCAATACCACCTAGTGGAAGAATCCACCATGCGATCGTGCTCTTACCTGAGATTTCACCCATGTGTTCAACCGTTGAAACAACAGCAGACAGTGGACCAATCGCGTTAGCTACGTCGTTTGAGCCGTGTGCGAATGCCATTGCACAAGCTGTGATAACCATAAGTACGCTGAAGATACCTTCAACGCCAGCAAAGCCATGGTCTTCTTCGCGATTAGCAAATTTCTTTTGAATGTATAAGTAACCGCCAATCATGACTAGAGCAGAAACACCTGCTGCCCATAACCATGCTTCAGTACCGCTTAGGTGAAGACCAACGTGCTTAAGACCTTTCTTGATCGTTACAAGTGCAATGACCATTGTCGTAATGAACATGTACACAGGCACAAAACGCTTAGCGTTAAACAACGGATTTTCTGTATCGAATATCAGTCGTTGGGCACTTACAAAAATGAGATAGGCGAAGATGCCGGAAATCAACGGTGTGACAATCCAACTACCCACAATACCTTGAACGCTGTTCCAGTCTACTGCTTCTGTACCTACAGACACACAAGCAAAACCGATGATTGCACCGATGATTGAGTGAGTCGTTGATACTGGCCAGCCCATGTATGATGCTAGAAGCAACCATGTACCAGCAGCTAGTAGTGCAGACATCATGCCGTACACAAGTACGTCAGGTTGATGAGCGAATAGAGACGTTTCGATAACACCTTTACGGATCGTGTCTGTTACTTCGCCGCCCGCAAGATAAGCACCTGCGAATTCAAAGATCATTGCGATAATGATCGCTTGTTTAACGGTTAGAGCTTTAGAGCCTACTGAAGTGCCCATTGCATTCGCAACGTCATTTGCACCAATACCAATAGCCATCAAGAAACCGAAAGCTGCTGCAACAATAATCAGGACAGTGCCGTAGTTAGCAAGGATATCCATCGTAATACCTAGTTGTTTGATAACAAGCGGAACAAATTTAGACGCAAAAAACCGCTCAGCGAGAGGAATACTCAGCGCATAAGTGGTTTGGTTGAAAAATGCTCTTCGTTATATAGTTAGCGTATGATTTAAGATCGAGAAAGCATTACTTCAAGACGAGCGCCTACACGCTGTGCTTGATCTGCAATACCACCAACCCATTCAAGAATTTTGTATAAGAACATGATGTCAACTGGATTCATATCGTCTTCAATCGCCATTAATTGTTGGCGTAATTCGATCTGCATCGCGTCCGTGTCATCTTCAATTACATCTAATTGATGAATCATTTCAGCAACGAGTGTTACTTCACGGCCTTTAAAGCCCGTTTCAAGCAATTCGTCTAATTCATTGATTACGTTTTGTGCTTGGTTCGCTGCATCTAGACAACGTTTAACGTAAGCGATGAAGTTCTGTTGCATTGGAGCAGGAATGACAAGTTGACGACCATATACACGGCCAGCAATGTCTTTCGCTAGGTTTGCTAGTTTGTCTTGTTGAGTTAAAAGCTCCAACATGTCGGTGCGATCAACTGGCATAAACAAACCGCGAGGAAGTTTAAGGCGAATTTCACGTTTTAGTACGTCAGCTTCTTTCTCAAGGTGAGAAATCTGAGCTCGAATTTCAGAAGCTTTCTCCCAGTCACCCTTTGAAGAAACTTCAAAGAAATTAACTAGGTGAGAACAACATTCGTTCACGCATACTACGTGACGCTGCAAAGGTTTAATTGGGGACTTTGCAAATAACCCCATAATTGTATTTACTGGCATGGTCATCCAACCTAATAAATAATAACCTTAAAACAACATACACCATATTCATGGTGAAATGTTAAGCGATGGCTACAAAGTCGCGCATGTTAACCTAATCAATGTCTCATTAAAACTGTTTTAGATCATCATAAGGGCGATATTTCTGACTTGCTGACTTTTCAAATTGGCAATATCCTGTCCCTATCTTCACAGAAAGGTATAACTATGGAAACCGAGATAGAACTGAAGTTTTTTGTTTCTCCTGATTTTTCAGAGACTTTACGCAATAAAATTGCTGAAACTAAAGTACTTCAGCATAGTTGTCGCGAGCTAGGTAACATCTACTTTGACACCCCTGACAACTGGCTACGCAAGCACGATACAGGCTTGCGCATTCGACGTTTTGATGACGTGTTTGTACAAACCGTTAAGACCGCAGGTCGTGTGGTTGCTGGCCTGCATCAAAGACCAGAATACAACGCAGAACACGACAGCAACGAGCCTAAGTTATCCTTACATCCTGAGGATATTTGGCCAGCAGGTAAGGATATTGAAACCTTACAAGCAGAGCTGACGCCTTTGTTCTCTACCAACTTTACTCGTGAGCAATGGCTTGTGGGTATGCCTGATGGCAGCCAAGTTGAAGTGGCATTTGACCAAGGTTTTGTTGAGTCTGGTGGCTTACAAGAACCCATTTGCGAAGTTGAATTAGAACTTAAATCAGGTCAAACCGATGCTCTGTTTACATTGTCTCGTCAATTCTGCGAGCAAGGCGGCATGCGTTTAGGCAATCTTAGCAAAGCGGCTAAGGGTTATCGTCTTGCTCAAGGTTATCAAGGAGATGAAGTCACTCCTTTGACATTAGTTGATACTGACAAAAGTGATACCGTTGAATCGTGTTTCATTCAATCTTTAGAGCATGCTCTCGCTCATTGGCACTATCATGAGCAGATCTTCACCGAGCGCCAATCAATTGAAGCGCTGCATGAGATCAGTCACTCGCTGAGTTTTATCCGTCAAACCTTCACTATTTATGGTGGCATCGTGCCAAGGCGCGCGAGTGCTATTTTACGTCAAGAGTTGAAGTGGCTTGAGCAAGAGCTCGACTGGCTGAAAAGCTATGATCACTTTGAAGATTTGCTCGAAGACAAAGGCCACGTGCTGCGTAAGCTCGATGCGCGTAAGTTCTTAGTCGCTGAACTCAAAGAGATGCAAGAGCAACTTCCAGATCGCGAAGAATTGCTGACTTTGCTTAGCTCTGCTCGTTATACCGGCTTATTGTTAGATCTAAGCCGTTGGATCTTGTCTCGTGGCTGGCAACCTTTCTTAGATGAGAAAGCGCGTGAGCAAATGGGGCGTGGTATCGAATGGTTTTCGGTGCAGCAACTCGATCGCACATGGGCAGACTTGATGGAAGCTTTCCCGCCAGAGCGAGTGATGACCAGCCAAGCGTATATTGAACAGCAATACCGTTTGATGCGTAATCTGTATTCTGGCGTTGGTTTCGCGAGTTTATATGATGACGTTGAGCGAAACAGCTTCCGCTTGCCATGGGCCGATATGGTGCAAGGCATTGATGACTTGCTGGCACTTAAAACATTAGAGCCGTTAACTGAGAAGTTAGAAGGTGATGAGAAGGTTCAGCTAGAGCGTTGGTTGGCTCGTCAAGAGGTGTCTATCCTGCATGCGATGGAGCAGACTCGCCAAATCAGTGTCGAAGTTGAGCCATACTGGCAAGATTAAGCTCACTGCCTGTATCAATATAAGTATGAATTTCTAAATAGGGCCTCGGCCCTATTTTTTTGTTTGTTGCTCAAGCTTCTCTAGTCGTTCGAGGATTTTTTGTTGTTGCTCTATGATCTTTTCAAGATGCTTCTCTTTGTTTTCAGCCCGTTGATTCTCATGATGAGTGGGAGAGGTGATTAAAGAGGTAATCAAGCCTGAAATCATACCGAATACACCCACGCCGCAAATAATAACCCAAGACGCCACCAATTTCCCTGAACTTGTCACTGGGTAGTGGTCGCCATAGCCCACAGTACTGATGGTAACGAAAGCCCACCATAAAGCATCTTGGCCAGTGGTAATGTTGGCATTAGGATCTTTGTGCTCTAACAGAAGTATTGTTCCTGCACCTATGGTTAAGAGAATGACCAGAAGCAGAATGATCGAAGCGAGAGTGGTCTCTTTTCGATTGCGAAATAGCTCTCTGAAAACGCGTTTACCCGAGCGCAAAACCAGAATCACACGCAAGATCTGAAAAATGCGAGCGAAACGGAGCGGCTCGACCATCGGGATGCTTGCTAAGAAATCGATCCAGTGTACTTTTAGGTATTCTTTCTTGTTTTGTGATCTGAGTAGATCAATCGTGAGCTGAAAAAGAAAAACACTACAGATTATAAAATCGAGGCCGATAAGGACTTGTTTCGATTCTTTATCAATCGGTGCAAACAATAAGCCTGAGATCACAAATAGCGCTAAGAAAGAGAGAATCAGTGATAATAAGCTCATCGGCTTGGTTGTGTCTTTGATACTATTTAACATTCATACGAGGCTCAAAATAAATCGCGAACTTTGACTGACATAGCCATCTCGCGGATATAGAAGCCATCAATATATAAGAGTTAATGGAGAACTGACAATGACTAAACTGTCATTCAAGCCGTGGGAAAGGGTAATCTCTGACGTTCGTCTCGTTCCAAAAATGGTCATGTTGATGATATTCAGCACGATTCTGATCATTTCGAAGCAACTATGGGACGCGAGCACGTTTTACGATTCATTACTTGCAGTAACGAACAATGCTCAAGTTGCACAGCAGCATTACGAGACTTACCTAGTTCAAGTGGCTTGGCAAACAGCCTTGATGATCATTGTGTTTGTGGTTCTTCTATTAGCCGCGGCGCGCGTTATGTTGCGCCAAACTCAATACCTAAATGATGCAATCAAAACCATGGCAGACAAGAACCTGTCAGTGCCAATTCATATGGATTGTAAAGATGAATACGGCGACGTGGCACGAGAACTCGAAAAAACTCGAGTCCAGCTGCATGACATGGTTAAAGCTCAGATTGCCTCTTCAGATGAGCTGTTTGCTCTGACGGAAGTGATGACAATCAGCATGTCAGAAACCAAAGATTCGGCTCAAGAAGAGTTCAACGAAATCGACCAACTAGCGACAGCAATGAGCGAGATGACGTCTACCGTGCAAACCGTGGCTGAACACGCGCAAAGTGCGTCTTCATTGACAGAGCAAGCATCAGGCCAAGCATTGACCGGTCAGAAGTTTGTTCAAGGATCTGTTTCTAAGATGAGCGAGTTGTCTTCCGACATCGCAGCTTCTGCAGCAGCGGTAAACCAAGTCGAAGAGCGCGTTGATTCAATCGGCAGCGTTGTTGGTACTATCCAAGGCATTTCAGAGCAAACAAACCTATTAGCACTAAACGCAGCGATTGAAGCGGCGCGTGCGGGGGAAGCGGGTCGTGGTTTTGCCGTGGTGGCTGATGAGGTTCGTAACCTTGCACAGCGTACTCAACAAGCGACAGTCGAGATTCAAGACATGATCAGTCACCTACAAAGCAGCGCTAACTCTGCGGTAGAGCTGATGGAAAAGAGTGTTGTTGAAGCGGCTGAAGGTGTCGATCTAGTGACGAATGCCGGTTCTGAGCTTGACGGTATCGTTAGCCAAGTAAACCAAATTAATGACATGAACTTCCAAATCGCAACAGCTGCAGGTCAACAGAGCAGTGTGGCTGAAGAGATGAGCGTCAACCTAACCAATGTTCGTGAGCTTGTCGAAGCGTCTGTCGTGGTGGTTGGTGAGCTTCTTGAGACTTCTCAGCTTATGGAAAGCAACGCGCAAGAGCTCGACGGTAAGATTAAGCAGTTTAAGGTTTAATCCTTGGCCTTTGTCTTATTCCCAAAGACTTATTCATAGAGACATCGGCCTAACTCAATAAGTTGACAGATAAAACGCCCACATTTCTAATGTGGGCGTTTTTTATTGGCGTAACTTTGGTATAACTGATCCTTAGTTTTAAAACTCACTATTGAAGACTAGAACCGATAACCCGAACGTTCGTCGCATAGCTTACACAAGGAAGAAACATGCCATTGCCTCCTCAGCTCGTCACTCATTCGCAGTCTGCTTTTGAGCATTTACTAGAACATCAGAGTGAAGCTATTAATACGTGGCCTGAGCCACTTGTTGACGATCTTAAGTACGTATTAGGTCTGAGTGGCTTCATTGGTGAATGCCTGCAACGTGATTCGGTTTTATCGAGTTCTTTACCTGACATGCTTAAGTGCGATGAACGTGCTCAAGGTTATCGTGAGCGATTAGCCGAGTTACTTTCTGATTGTACTGATGAAATGAGTGGCCAACGAGTGCTGCGCCAATTCCGCAACCGAGAAATGACCTACATTGCTTGGCGCGACTTTATGGGTTCTTGGCAACTTGAGCAGAGCTTAAGCCATTTATCGATGTTGGCTGAGGCGATGATCTTCGAGACCTACCAATGGCAATACGACATTTGCTGTAAAGAGTGGGGCACTCCTTGCAATGAACAAGGTGAAGCGCAGCCTATGTTGATCATTGGTATGGGGAAATTGGGTGGCGGAGAACTTAATTTTTCTTCGGATATCGACCTAATTTTCACTTACCCTGAAAATGGTGAAACACAAGGTGCGCGACGAAGTATCGCCAACGCTCAGTTTTTCACTCGCCTAGGGCAGCGCATTATCAAGGCGCTCGATCAACAAACGTTTGATGGGTTCTGTTATCGCGTCGACATGCGTTTGCGTCCATTCGGAGAGAGCGGCCCATTGGTGATGAGTTATGCTGCGCTGGAAGATTACTACCAAGAGCAAGGCCGTGACTGGGAACGCTACGCGATGGTTAAGGCGCGAGTCATGGGCTGTGAAATGTATCCACAGTACCAAGAACTTCGCCAGATGCTACGTCCATTTGTGTTCCGTCGTTACATCGACTTCAGTGCTATTCAATCGTTAAGACGCATGAAGTCGATGATTGGCAGCGAGGTTCGTCGTCGTGGCTTATCGAACAACATCAAGCTTGGCTCTGGTGGTATCCGTGAAGTGGAGTTTATTGCTCAAGTCTTCCAATTGATTCGTGGGGGACGTGAACCGAGCCTTCGCGGGCGAGGTCTACTTGAAACGCTAAGTGCGATTGACGATCTGAATTTGCTTGAGAGTGAAGAGGTAGGCCACTTGCGTGATGCCTATCTGTTTCTGCGCCGCCTTGAGAACCTGTTGCAAGCGATGGGTGACAAGCAGACTCAAACCTTACCTGACAACGAGCAAGAGCAGCTACAGCTCGCGATAGCAATGCAATTTGCCGATTGGGGTGGTTTGATTGACGCGACCCGTGCGCATATGGCGAACGTGCACACGGTATTTGAAGATTTGATTGGGGTTGATGAAGAAGACGCAAACCCAATTGCGAGTCACTTTAGTGAGTTGTGGGATATGGCCCATAAGCCGGATGTGATTGAGCAAGTGCTAGAACACGATATTGCAATCGCTAGCCCTGCAGAAGCAGCAAAAACGATTATCCAGTTTAAAGCTGACTTGGCTAAAAAGACGCTTGGCCCACGCGGACGTGAAGTGCTCAATCGTTTAATGCCTAAAGTATTCCAAGCATTGTATACCGCGAAGGATGCCGAGTTTGGTTTATCTAGAGTATTGCATCTGCTACAAAAAATAGTGACTCGAACTACCTATCTAGAGCTGCTTGATGAACACCCTGCTGCTCTGACTCAGTTAGTTCGCCTATGTACTGCCAGCCCGATGATTTCTGAGCAGCTTGGTCGTTATCCTATTCTTTTAGATGAACTTATCGACCCTCAACAACTCTATAATCCTGTGCCATTAGAGTCCTACAAAACAGAGTTGCGTGATTATCTTGCTCGTATTCCTGAAGACGATATGGAGCAGCAGATGGAAGGTCTGCGTCAGTTTAAGCAGACTTGTATCCTGAGAATTGCTGCCGCGGATATTGCGGGCGCATTACCTGTTATGAAGGTCAGTGATCACCTTACCTATTTAGCGGAAGCGATTGTTGAGGCGGGTATTAATCAAGCATGGCTGCAAGTGTCGGCTAAGTTCGGTGAGCCCACTCATGTGAAAGATCGAGAAGGGCGCGGTTTTGCGGTGGTTGGTTATGGCAAAGTTGGTGGTTGGGAGCTGGGTTACAACTCCGATCTTGATATTGTATTCATGCACGATTGTCCGGTACACATCTATACTGATGGTAAGAAAGAGATTGATGGACGCCAGTTTTATCTAAGATTGGCACAGCGTATTATTCATATTTTCTCGACCAGAACCGCTTCCGGAATTTTATATGAGGTCGATACTCGCCTACGGCCTTCAGGCGCATCTGGCTTACTTGTGAGCCCAACCGATGCGTTTGATGAGTATCAGCACAATGACGCATGGACGTGGGAGCACCAAGCCTTGACTCGCGCTCGTATGATTTATGGCGACGAACTACTGGCGTCTGCGTTTAATAAAACACGTCATGAAGTGTTGTGCTTATCGCGTGATGAAGCGACGCTTAAAAAGTCCGTTGTCGATATGCGTGAAAAAATGCGCGGTCATTTAGGCGGTAAAAAAGCCGATCGATTCATGCTGAAACAAGATGCGGGTGGTATTACTGATATTGAGTTCTTGGCTCAATATCTAGTGCTGAGATACAGCAACGAGAAACCTAAGCTTACCCGTTGGTGCGACAATGTCCGAATCTTTGAAAGCTTGTTGTCGCAAGGTATTATGGACGAACAGCAAGGTATGGCATTAACCAACGTCTATACAACGCTAAGAGATGAAATTCATCACCGTAATCTACTCAACCTTGATGCGGATGTGGCGATTGAGAAGTTTGAGATGGAAAGAGAACATGTTGTTCAAGCATGGAAGCAGTGGATGGAAGTTTAACCTTAGTTATCGCTTGTATGATACAGCCTATATTTCAGTAAGCGTTTGCTAGTTTTTATATGGTTTAGCCACTGTAATCAGTGTGCTAGACTCTAGCCAGATTCGATTTTTGGAGATCCATAATGAAACCAATTCTACCTGACTACAGCCAATCAGGCGTTCTTGTTGTCGGTGACGTAATGCTTGACCGTTACTGGTATGGCCCAACTGGCCGTATTTCACCAGAAGCACCTGTACCCGTTGTGAAAGTAGAAAATAACGAAGAGCGTCCTGGTGGTGCTGCCAACGTAGCAATGAATATTGCTTCTCTTGGTGGCCATGCTCATATCGTTGGTTTGACTGGAAAAGATGAGCCTGCTGAGGTGTTAAAAAACACCCTAGGTGCACTAAAAGTTAAATGTGATTTCGTTGAGTTAGAAGACTATCCAACTATTACTAAATTGCGAGTGATGAGCCGAGGACAACAGCTAATCCGCCTTGATTTTGAAGACAAATTTGAGAACACGGATCCCGACCTTGTTTTGTCTCGCATGGAACAAGCGCTTCCTAATGTACGTTCGGTAATCCTATCTGATTACGCAAAAGGTGCCTTGGAGCATGTGCAAAGTTTTATTCAAAAAGCACGTGCGGCAAAGGTTCCGGTATTCATTGACCCGAAAGGCGCAGACTTTGAACGTTACCGTGGTGCGACTTTGCTTACGCCAAATATGGCTGAGTTCGAGCTGGTTGCGGGTAAGGTTAAATCTGAAGAAGAAATGATAGAGAAAGGACTCGCACTGATCGAAGAGTTTGATTTCGAAGCTTTGTTAGTGACTCGCAGTGAGCATGGGATGACATTACTTCGCAAAGGTTTGGAACCATTCCATTTGCCGACTCAAGCGAAAGAAGTGTATGACGTGACGGGTGCTGGCGATACGGTTATTTCTGTACTGGCGGCTTCCGTTGCTGCTGGTAAGCCACTGGATGAGGCGTGTGCACTGGCGAACGCTGCTGCAGGTGTGGTAGTGGGTAAGCTTGGTACATCTACACTGTCTACTATTGAGTTAGCGGAAGCGATTCATGGTAGCCAAGACACCGACTATGGCGTGATCTCTGAAGCAGCACTGGTTGAAGCAGTGAAACGTGCTCGTGCGAAAGGCGAGAAAGTGGTTATGACTAATGGCTGCTTTGATATTCTGCATGCCGGCCATGTTTCTTACATGAACCACGCAGCTGAGCTGGGTGATCGTTTGATCGTTGCCGTTAATACGGATGAATCAGTAAAACGCTTGAAAGGCCCTGGTCGCCCTGTGAACCCAACCGATCGTCGTATGGCGGTATTGGCTGGCTTAGGCGCGGTTGATTGGGTGGTTCCGTTTTCTGAAGATACACCTCAACGTTTGATCTCTGAGGTTCTACCAAGCATTCTAGTGAAGGGTGGTGATTACAAACCTGAAGAGATTGCCGGTGGCGCGGAAGTGATTGCGGCTGGTGGTGAAGTGAAAGTACTTAATTTTGAAGATGGTTGCTCTACGACTGAAATCATTAAAGCGATTAAAGGTGGTCGAGGCTAGTGTCTAGTCTTTTGGGGTTAAGCTTTTAGTTAGACAGTAAATCTCACTTTCAATCGACAATAAAAATGCCGCTCAATGAGCGGCATTTTTGTATCTGTAATTTGATCGTTTTATTAAAGACTCAAGTTAGAGCCTTTAACTAGGATCTGAAATTACTTACTTGCTACTTTTAGACCTGCGTTTACATCAACAATGTCTTGTTCGCTTAGTGTACCAACCGCTTGACGAAGCTGAAGAACACTTAGGATGTAGTTGTAACGAGCATCTGAAAGGTTTTTGTTCGCATCGTATAGACGACGAGTCGAATCTAGTACATCAACGATAGTACGAGTACCTACATCAAAACCTGCTTCTGTTGCTTCTAGAGCAGACTGAGCAGAAACAACAGATTGTTCGTAAGCACGTAGAGCACCAATCGAAGCACTGATGTTGTTGTTGAATGCACGAACGTCTTTTACAACGCTACGGTAAGTTGCTTCTAGATCTTCACTTGCTGCAACGTAGTTGTATTCAGCCTGTTTAGTCAAAGAAGTTGTGCTACCACCCGTGTATAGAGGTACATTTAAGTTAACGCCAACATTGAAGTTGTTTGTCGTGCCGTCAGAAGTGTCACTTGAACCAATATCAGTGTAGTCATATCCACCATCAAGAGTTAGAGATGGTAGATGACCTGAACTCTGTAGGGAGATGTTGTCTTTAGCTATATCTTGCGAGATACGCGCAGCAAGTAGACTTAGGTTCTTTTGCTCTGCTTGTTCAACAAGTGCAATAGCAGACTCAGAAGATTTGCTAGCTGAGAAACGATCAGTATCTAGGATGCTTAGGTTAGAGTGTTCCTGACCTGTAATCTCACGCAGACCTTCGTAGTTATTAATCAGAGTATTCTCTGCTAAAACTTCGTCAGCTAAAACACCATCGTACTGAGCTTGCGCATCATGTACATCGGTGATTGCTGAAAGACCTACTTCAAAGCGTTGTTTCGTTTGCTCTAGTTGACGAGCAACCGCGGCTTTTTCTGCACGAACAAATTCTAGGTTGTCTTGAGCGCGAAGTACTTCAAAGTACGCTGTCGCAACACGAAGAATTAGAGCTTGCTGCTCTGCCGCATACGCTGAATCCGATTGACGAGCACTTTTCTCGGCGGTATCTAGCGTGATCCAAGAAGAACGTTGGTACAGTTCTTGAGAAAAGCTAATACCAGCAGTTAGAGCATTTTGGTCATTATCTCTAGTAGGTGCTGAATCTAAGTCTGTCTCACCTCGAGTAAGGTTGTATCCAGCTGTCAAATTGATTTGCGGTAACAAAGAGCTACGGCTTGACGTTACTGCTTCAAAAGCGGCATCGCGCTGCGCTGCTGAACGAAGAAGTTGTGGATCGTTCTGTTTTGCTTGGTCGTAAACTTCAGCTAGCGTATCAGCAAAAGCTGACGAACTCAGGCTGCCGATTGCTGCACTGATAAATAGTGGAAGCAGTTTTTTCATTTTCCTATTCCTGCCTTTAATGGAATTTTCTTCAAAAGAGTTTAACCCAGTTTGGTGGTAATTTACTCGAAACTTTGCACTTTTTTACATTTAACTGTCCACTTGTGCAATATTTATTTTTAAAAACTTAACTTTAATTATAAAATTTATATAAAAAGTTGAACCTTATCCTTGGTAGTTAACTCGGACAATGAGTAAACTATAAAGATCACTTAGTGAGGTACCAAATGCAACAGTATGACAATCAACGACATGAGTTTACTCCTCAAGATGTGGAAATAGTCTCAAAAGAGACGCTGTTTCGTGGTTTTTTCAAAATGGTTAAATACACATTTAAACACAAGCTGTTTGAGGGAGGCTGGAGCCAACCAATCGAGCGTGAGATGTTTGAGCGTGGACATGCCGCCGCTTTGCTACCTTATGATCCTGTGCGTGACGAAGTCGTGATCGTCGAGCAGATCCGTGTCGGTGCTTTAGAGCATCAGAATCCATGGCAATACGAAATTGTTGCTGGGATCATTGATACCGATGAATCACCACAAGACGTCGCTCGTCGTGAAGCAATGGAAGAGGCCGGAGTCGAAGTCGGATCTGTATTGCCTATTACTTCGTATTACCCTTCATCTGGTGGTTGCTCAGAAAAGCTCGACGTCTTTGTTGGCTGTGTTGATGCAACGACAGCCAAAGGGGTGCACGGGTTGGATTACGAAGGTGAAGATATTCGTGTGCAAGTGATGAACCGTGAAGCAGCCTATCAATTAGTAAAAGAGGGTGTGTTTGAAAATGGCGCCACGATCATTGCGCTACAGTGGCTACAATTGAACTACCAAGAATTACAGTCAGAGTGGATAGATTAACGTTATGCCAAATATAGCGGTCAAAAAACCGTATCATGTTGATCTTGCTGAATTGATGCGAGTTTACGAGACTAACTATGCCAAACTTAACGCTCTGTTACCGGTTGGGCATGAGGTTGGTGACGTTCGCTGTTATCAAGCCGTTAACATGGTGTATCAATTGACAGTGAATGAGGTCACAAAATACACCACTTTAATAGATATATGTCAGAGTGACGCGATGCCAGTGTTTCCTTTGCCAAAAATGTCTGTCAGGCTATATCACGACGCTCGAGTTGCAGAAGTGTGCGCTAGCGGGGATTTTTCGCGAGTCAAAGCGAAATATGACTACCCCAACACTAAACTTTTGCAAAAGGACGAGAAATTTCAATTGAATAAATTTCTTGGGGAATGGTTAACGTTTTGTTTAAAAACGGGTATCAGCCGAACCCCAATTAACTTTTAATTGAACCTACTTAAACAACACTTTTAAAGTCTAAACAGTAACGTATCTGGATTTGTTATTTTGGAATTATCACACACTTCAAAATTTGATGAGAGCACTATTAAGCTTGTGCAGCTAACGGACACGCATTTATTTGCGCCGAGCAATGGCAGCTTATTAAGCATCAACACTCAAGATAGCTTTCGTGCTGTAGTCGATGGCATTGTTAGTCAGGGCTTTGACTATCAAGCGATTCTAGCAACAGGTGATATCTCTCAAGATCACAGTGCTGAGTCGTACCAGAAATTTGAGTCAGGGATAAAGCCTTTGGAAAAGCCATGTTACTGGCTACCCGGGAACCATGACTTCAAGCCTAATATGGGCAGTGTTTTGCCATCACCACAAATACAGTGTGTTGAGCATGTCTTGCTAGGCGATAACTGGCAGATGGTTATGCTGGACTCGCAAGTGGTGGGCGTACCTCATGGGCGTCTTAGTGATCAACAACTTGATCTACTAGAGCAAAAGCTGACAGAATTCCCTGAGCGTAACACCTTGGTTTTGCTGCACCACCACCCTTTGCTAGTGGGGAGTGCGTGGCTTGATCAACATAACCTGAAAGATGCTGAGCAGTTTTGGGGTGTGGTTCAACAGCACACCAATGTGAAAGCGGTACTTTGTGGTCACGTTCATCAAGACATGAATCGCAATCATCAGGGTGTACAAGTCATGGCAACCCCATCGACTTGTGTTCAATTTAAACCAAACTCGAACGACTTTGCGGTTGATACCTTATCTCCAGGCTGGCGAGAGATTGAATTGCACCAAGATGGCACGGTAACTACTCAGGTTCGTCGCTTGCCTAATGGACAGTTCTCGCCAGACTTTGATGCCGGTGGTTACTAATATGCAGGACTTTGATCAGCAAACCGCTAAGCCATCACTGCTTCTCTATATTCACGGTTTTAACAGTTCATCACGATCCCACAAAGCGATGGTGATGGCTGACTATTGCGCTGAACATCGCGCAGATATTAAGGTGATCACGCCTCAACTGCCGAGTTTCCCTCTGCAAGCTGCACTTCATTTGCAGCAGCTGGTGGAGCAATATAAAGAGCAATACCAGATAGCGTTAGTCGGTAGTTCATTGGGTGGCTATCTTTCTACATGGTTGAATAGTCACTATGGTTTTAAAGCGGTTGTTGTAAACCCAGCCGTGAAGCCGTATGAGCTTCTTGCTGATTATTTAGGTGAGCAAGTAAACCCATACACAGATGAACGATATGTACTGGAAACAAAGCATATCGATGAACTGAAAGCGTTAGAGGTTCCGGTTATCGCTAAGGCGAGTGATTTCTGGTTACTTCAGCAAACGGAAGACGAAGTTCTGGATTACCGACAAGCGGTAGATAAGTACCAAGGTGCAACACAAACAATAGAAGAGGGCGGGGATCATAGCTTTGTGGATTTTGAGCGCTACCCACAACAAATCATCACCTTTCTAAATCTTTAATCTGTTTCACCAGCAGAGTAATTTTCTCTTGTCTGTCTGTTATTTCATCTATCAATGGTGAAATATCATAGTTTGATGTCTTAGTTTTTGAACTAGCTTGACATCATTACTCAGCTTCCAGACTATATTCCCCAATACTTCGCTCGTTCGCTCTACTATGAAGGTTCATAGTGATAATTTTGCTTTAGTGAAACTAGAGCCTGCGAACTGACGCAAACTTTTTGAGTAAACTCCGTATTATGACTGAACAATATAATGCAAAAGACCTCGAGGTACTTGAAGGTCTCGATCCCGTGCGACACCGCCCGGGAATGTACACCGAGACAGAAAGACCTAACCACCTTGCCCAAGAAGTCATTGATAACTCGGTCGATGAAGCACTAGCGGGACACGCTAAGAAAATTAAAGTTGTGCTTCATGCTGATCAATCGTTAGAAGTTACCGATGACGGACGTGGTATGCCGGTTGATATCCATCCTGAAAAAGGGATCTCGGGTGTTGAGCTGATTTTAACTAAGCTCCACTCAGGCGGTAAATTCTCAAACAACAACTATAAGTTTTCAGGTGGTTTGCACGGGGTAGGTATCTCGGTCGTAAACGCACTTTCAAAACGTGTTGAAGTAACAGTTCGTCGTGATGGTCAAGTTCATGAGATAGCCCTTGAGGGCGGTCATGCAGTGACTGAACTGACCGTGACGGGTACTTGTGGTCACCGTAATACCGGTACTACGGTGCATTTCTGGCCCGATCCAAAATACTTCGATAGCTCTAAGTTTTCAGTTTTACGTCTTATCAATAACCTGCGCGCGAAAGCTGTACTTTGCCCGGGTTTAGAAATTACCTTTGTCGATAAAGTTGGCGGTGAAGAACATAAATGGTTCTACGAAGACGGTCTAAAAGACTACCTTGCAGAAGGTGTAAAAGGTTATACCTTACTGCCTGAAGAACCTTATGTTGGCGAATTCGTTGCTGAAACGGAAATGGCGAACTGGGCGATCATTTGGCAGCCAGAAGGCGGTGATATGATCACCGAAAGTTACGTGAACTTAGTACCAACTAAGCAAGGTGGTACACACGTAAACGGTCTTCGACAGGGTCTGCTTGATGCAATGCGTGAGTTCTGTGAGTTCCGTAATCTTCTCCCTCGTGGCGTTAAGTTGACGGGTGATGACATCTTTGACCGTTGTTCTTACGTTCTATCTGTGAAGATGCAAGATCCACAATTTGCAGGGCAAACAAAAGAGCGTTTATCTTCTCGTCAAACTGCTGCGTTTGTTTCTGGTGTAGTGAAGGATGCTTTCAGCTTGTGGCTGAATGAAAAGCCTCAACTAGCAGAATTACTTGCAGAAGCGTGTATTGCTAACGCACATCGTCGTATGCGTGCAAGCAAAAAGGTTGTACGTAAAAAGATTGCTTCTGGTCCAGCACTGCCGGGTAAGCTAACCGACTGTTCAGTTCAAGATTTAAGCCGTACCGAAATCTTCTTCGTGGAAGGGGACTCGGCGGGTGGTTCTGCTAAACAAGCTCGTGACCGTGAGTTCCAAGCGGTTATGCCACTTCGCGGTAAGATCCTAAATACGTGGGAAGTGTCAGCAGACCAAGTATTGGCTTCACAAGAAGTACATGATATCTCGGTTGCTCTGGGTATCGACCCAGATAACGATGATTTGTCAGGCCTGCGTTACGGTAAGATCTGTATCCTTGCCGATGCGGACTCGGATGGTCTTCATATCGCGACACTGCTATGTGCACTATTTACTCGTCATTTCCATGCTTTGGTTGAAGCGGGTCATATCTATGTGGCAATGCCTCCTCTGTATCGTATCGATTGCGGTAAAGAAGTGTTCTACGCACTCGATGACTCAGAGAAAGATGGTGTGCTTGAGCGATTATCGCAGAAGAAAGCCAAAATCAACGTGCAACGATTTAAAGGTCTGGGTGAAATGAACCCACTTCAGTTACGTGAAACTACTATGGATCCAAATACTCGTCGTCTTGTTCAGTTAACTATTGATGACAACGACGCGACCAACGAGATGATGGACATGCTGCTTGGTAAGAAACGTGCAGATGATCGCCGTACATGGCTACAGACTAACGGTGATATGGCCGAGGTATAATGGATGTCTAACGAAATTACATATGATGGCGTTGAACAGTTGCCAATGCGCAAGTTCACCGAAGATGCCTATTTAAATTACTCAATGTACGTGATTATGGATCGTGCATTGCCTTATATCGGTGATGGCTTGAAGCCAGTACAACGTCGTATTATCTATGCGATGTCTGAGTTGGGCTTATCTGCTTCATCGAAATATAAAAAATCAGCTCGTACCGTTGGTGACGTGTTAGGTAAGTATCACCCACACGGTGACTCTGCTTGTTACGAAGCAATGGTGTTGATGGCACAGCCTTTTTCTTACCGCTACCCATTGGTTGATGGTCAAGGTAACTGGGGTGCGCCCGATGACCCGAAATCGTTCGCTGCGATGCGTTATACCGAAGCAAAACTGTCAAAGTTTGCTGAAGTCCTGCTGGGTGAATTGGGTCAGGGCACCGTTGATTGGCAACCAAACTTTGATGGCACGATGAAAGAGCCACAAATGTTGCCTGCTCGTCTTCCTCATATTTTGTTGAACGGTATTACTGGTATCGCGGTAGGTATGGCGACCGATATTCCGCCACACAACGTGCGTGAAGTAGCGAATGCGGCGATTCATTTGATTGATACGCCGAAAGCAGAACTTCCAGATGTGATGGGTTTTATTCAAGGCCCAGATTACCCGACAGAAGCTGAAATTATTTCGCCGAAGTCGGACATCGAAAAGATCTACCGTACAGGCCGTGGCAGCATCAAGATGCGCGCGGTATGGCACAAGGAAGGCTCTGATATCGTTATCACGTCTTTACCTCATCAAGTGTCAGGTGCGAAGTTACTTGAGCAAATTGCTAACCAGATGCGCGCTAAGAAGCTGCCTATGGTTGACGATCTGCGTGATGAATCAGATCACGAGAATCCAACGCGTATCGTCGTGGTTCCTCGTTCAAACCGTATCGACTGTGACCAACTGATGAGTCACTTATTCGCGTCGACGGATTTAGAGAAAAACTTTCGCGTTAACTTGAACATGATTGGTTTAGATAACCGTCCTCAAGTTAAAGGCTTAGTTCAAATCCTGAAAGAGTGGATTGAGTTCCGTCGCACGACCGTTCGTCGTCGTTTGCAGTACCGTTTAGATAAAGTACTGGCACGTTTGCACATCTTAGAAGGCTTACTTGCCGCTTATCTAAATATTGATGAAGTGATTGAAATCATTAGAACAGAAGACGAACCATGTCCTGTTTTGATTAACCGTTTCAACATTTCTGAAATTCAAGCCAATGCGATACTCGATATTAAACTTCGTAACTTAGCTAAGTTAGAAGAATTTAAGATTCGAGCTGAGCAAGAAGAGCTTGAAGCTGAACGAGAAAAGCTTGAAAAGCTACTCGGTTCAGAGCGTCGTTTGAATACGCTGATCAAAAAAGAAATCCAAGCAGATGCAGATAAATACGGCGATGATCGTCGTTCACCGTTGATTGAGCGTGCTGAAGCGAAAGCGCTAACAGAACGTGACTTAGTACCAAGCGAACCAATTACGGTTGTGTTGTCTGAGAAAGGTTGGATTCGTCATGCTAAAGGGCATGAAGTTGACGCTGAAGGTTTGAACTACAAATCAGGTGATAAATTCTTAGCAAGCACTAAGGGTAAGAGTAACCAACAAGCGGTGTTCCTCGGCAGTGATGGCCGAAGCTACTCCCTTGAATCTCACTCACTGCCATCGGCGCGAAGCCAAGGTGAGCCAATTACAGGCCGCTTGAACGTCAGCCCTGGTACTTCTATTCGCCAAGTGGTGATGGGAGAGAATGAACAGCTGTGGTTAGTCGGTTCTGATGCGGGTTATGGTTTTGTTTGTAAAGGTAGCGATCTGCTGTCTAAGAACAAGAGCGGTAAAGCGCTGGTTAACTTGCCACAAGCTTCTGAAGTGATGTTGCCAAGCCCGATAGCTGACTTGGACTCTAACCAGATTCTGGCGATTACTAATCAAGGTCGTATGTTGTTGTTCCCGATTAAAGACCTACCTCAGTTGAGCAAAGGTAAGGGTAACAAGATCATCAATATTCCTTCTGCAAAAGCAAAAGAGCGTGAAGAGTTTGTCTCGCATCTGATGGCTATTCCAGAGAATGCAACGCTGACTATTTACGCGGGTAAACGCAAGCTTGGCTTGAAACCTGCGGACCTTGAAAACTTCCGTGGGGAACGTGGTCGTCGTGGTGGTTTACTGCCGAGAGGGTTGCAGCGAGTGACTCGCATCGATATCGATGACCCTAGCGAATCGTAGAGACGTTTGCTATCTTGATTAGATAAGATGATTAGATAAAAGAAAACCCAGCCTGAGAGCTGGGTTTTTTTGTATCTGTATTTTTATATGTGTACGTTGGCGGTTTGAATCGCGCCGGTAATGTTAAACCTACAAGCGTGTATCTTCGGCAATCGTCACTTTCAGAGTTTTGTTTTTACCTTGGCGTAAAATACCCACATCGATCACCGTACCTGGGCGCAGGTCGGTAACAATGTCCATAACGCTTTGGCGGCCATTAACTTGGGTGTTGTTGACGCTGACAATGATATCTTGTGCTTCAAAGCCTGCATCGGCTGCTGGACCGTTCGGGTCAATACCCAGTACTACGATGCCACCAATGTTCTTATTACCCAGTAAACGTGATGTCACTGAGTTAATATCTTGCCCATCAATGCCGATGTAACCACGAATTACACGACCATCAGCGATGATTTTTTGCATGATTTTATTGGCAAGTGGGTAGGGGATAGCAAACGAAATACCGTAGGTTTCCATATCGGTTGCTTGTTGGAAAGAGGCGGTATTAATGCCGACTAACTCGCCTTGTGAGTTAACAAGAGCGCCACCAGAATTACCTTCATTGATTGCCGCATCGGTTTGAATAAACGCTTGATGACCATCTGCACTGATTGAAGAGCGGCCGGTTGCCGAGATAATACCAAAGGTCGTCGTTTGACCTAGGTTGTATGGGTTGCCGATAGCCAGTACCACATCACCTACATTGGCTGTGTAATCTTGGTTCAGTGGAATCACTGGTAAGTTGTCACCACTGACTCGAAGTATTGCGATATCGGTGCGTTTATCTGAGCCGACTAACTGTGCGGCGGCTACACGTCCATCTTGTAAGGCAACCACGATTTGGTCAGCCTGAGCCACCACGTGGAAATTGGTAATGATGTAGCCTTTTTCGCTGACAATCACCCCTGAACCCAAACCTTGAGTCAGCAGCTTGTTGCGATCGCTTTCTGCGTATTTACGGCTATAGATATTGACCACTGCGGGTGCCGCGCGGCGTACAGCTTGGTTAAATGAAATCTGAAGAGAGCCGATATTATCGACTTTAGGGCCAGTGACGTCAGCAACAATCGCTGGCCTTAAGCTCGGAAATGCGAGAAGAATAAGCGCCGCTGAAACGAGTCCAAGGGAAATAGAACGAAATAGAAAGGACAGCATGTTTCCCTCTTCAACAAGTAAGGTGTGAAGCCTCCACCGATGGATGGACGACTTAATTACGAGTGAAGCATAGCATTTTGATTCATCTAAAGAAAAGGGAAGCTGAGTAAGTTTCAATCAAACCTACTTCGCCTCCCTTTAAACATTGTGATGAATGGTTATCGAATCACAAGGTAGATGGTCCGGTCGCCTCGTTGGATGTTGAGCGCCAATACACCCGGTTGCTTCTCTAGAATATCTCTAAATTGCGCTAGGTTTTTGACTGTTTGGCGATTGACTCCAATGATGATGTCATCTTTTAGAAGCTGATAGGCTTCAGCCGGAGAGCCTTGAGCAACGCTCGACACTTTCACACCTGTAGCAACATCACTCTCGTTGGTGTTGGTTAGCTCAGCGCCAGCGAGCCCTTCGTGGAGTTTTTCAGCTTGCGTTTTGCTATTGGTAGATTCGCCAAGGGTTACATCAAAGTTTTTGCTTTTTCCATCGCGGATAACGCCGAGTTCGATCTGCTTGCCTGCGCCTAATGTAGCCACTTTTGCTCTGAGCTCACTAAAGGTGTCAATGCGCTTGCCATTAATAGAGACAATAATGTCCCCCGCTTTTAAACCGGCTTTGTCTGCTGCGCTATCAGGGACAATTTGGCTAACAAACGCCCCTTTGCTTGATTCATACCCGAGTGCTTCAGCGAGTTCAGAAGTGACTTCTCCACCTTGCACACCTAGCATGCCGCGTTTCACTTCACCGAAATCGAGGATCTGTTCTGTCAGGTTCTTCATCATATTGGATGGAATTGCAAAGCCAATGCCGACATTGCCTCCGTTAGGGCCTAGGATAGCCGTGTTGATACCAATCAGTTCACCGTTAAGATTCACTAATGCACCTCCAGAGTTACCACTGTTAATCGCGGCATCGGTTTGAATGAAGTTTTCGAAGTTCTCTAGATTGAGACCGCTACGGCCTAACGCTGAAACGATACCGGATGTCACGGTTTGGCCAAGTCCAAATGGATTGCCGATAGCGACACTGAAATCGCCGACTCTGAGTTTGTCTGAATCTGCGACTTTTATCTGGGTAAGATTTTTGGCTTTCTCTAATTTGAGCAATGCGATATCAGACATCTGGTCGCCACCGATCAGCTCGGCATCGTACTCTCGACCATCATGCAGTTTCACTTTGATATCGTCAGCGCCATTTATAACGTGATAGTTGGTGACGATATGGCCTTTTTTAGCATCAATGATGACACCAGAGCCTAAGCCGCGGAATGGGCGCTCTCGTGTTTGTTCAGGGCCGAAAAAGAATTGGAATTGTTCAGGGATTTGCTGACGTTGTACCTGTTTGCCTTCAACGGCAATACTAACCACAGCGGGGGTCACTTGTTCAAGCATAGGAGCCAGGCTCGGTAATTGTTCATTACCCACACTTAACGGCAGTGCGGCGGTTGCTTGAATTGGGGTGATGATTGAACTTAAGCTTAAAGTCAGTACTGATAAAGCAAGCAAAGGTTTTTTCATCATAAGCTCCTCTCTAGTTAAGGTCTTAACCCTCTTATACGTTTAATAAGTATGAGAAGTTTCAAATGACCTGAGTGAAAGTTATGACTCAAAAACCTTTGTAAAGTTCAAGAAGTGTTAAATGTTTACGATGCTTTTGCTGTGACTACATCAGGAGCATCAATGATTTCTTTCTTCTGTTCTTTAAATAAACCAGTTGCACCATTAGCGTAGTCTTTTGGTTGTTCCTCAAGAGCGGCCTCTTTAGTTGAGGGCTTGTCTTGCGTCTTATCCGAATGGGCAGCGGCTGTTTTGACAAACGGGTTGTCTTGCTCTGGCAGATTAGGAATCAGCTCTGAGCTCGTTTTTTCCATGTGTTGATACAGCTTTGTGTAGTCCTTACCTAAGGTATCTAACATTTCTGCTGATTTAGCAAAGTGGTCAGCAAGTTCTTGTCGTTGCTGTTCAAGGGCAAACTTTGCACTATCTAATTCTTTTTGTACGTTCTTTTGTTTTTTGTATTCAGGCGTCATGAGACGAGAAATAGCGACCCCTAAGATAACTCCGACTAGTAAACCGGCAACGGCATACATCCAAGGCATAACAGCTCCTTATTATTGTTTTTTAACATGTTTGTTACTGCTTAGTTACACGTGATACGGCTCCATGGTACTATGAGAAAGCCGCAGTATAAAGAGAAATGCGTGTGCGCTGGATAGCAGTTTAGTGTTGCTTTATTCATCGCATCAAACAATCTCTCGTGCTGTTTGGGCACATTTTTCTTCGCTGTCTGATATCGCTTTCATTGTGGAAATGTCGTCATGAATCCCGTTAAAAAATACGAACAAGATATAAAAGAACATGGATTTCAAAGAGATCCAGCACAAGAGCAAGCAGTTAAATCTTTAGATGAACTCTTTCATCAATTCCAAGATTACATGAATACCCCTGTTCCTCAACTTACGCGATTCCAGAAGTTGCTAGGTAAAAAGCCCGAGTTGCCAACGCCTCCCAAAGGCCTCTATTTTTGGGGCGGTGTAGGGCGTGGCAAAACTTATCTAATGGATACGTTTTACGAAGCCTTACCGACCACAAAAAAAATGCGAGTTCACTTTCACCGCTTTATGTATCGAGTTCATGATGAGCTGAAAGCGCTCGGTAATGTGAGTGACCCGTTACCGCTAGTGGCTGACAAACTAAAGCAAGAAGCCGACATTATCTGTTTCGATGAGTTCTTTGTTTCAGACATTACAGACGCCATGATCTTAGGGACTTTGTTCCAAGAGCTCTTTGCGCGTAACGTTATCTTGGTGGCTACTTCTAATATCCCACCTGCAGATCTGTATCGTAATGGCTTACAGCGTGCACGCTTTTTACCTGCGATTAAGCTGATTCAAGAAAACTGTCACATCCTTAATGTAGACAGCGGTATTGATTACCGACTGAGAACCTTAGAGCAAGCTGAGATCTATCATTACCCATTAGATAACCAAGCCAATATCAATCTAGAGAAATACTACGCGCAGTTGGTCGGTGAAGATAAAGAGAAGCTCAAGCAGATCGAAGTCAACCATCGCCAATTGGATGTCATTGAAGCGAGTGATGGGGTGTTGCATGGTACTTTTGCACAACTTTGTCAGTCAGCTCGTAGTCAGAATGATTACATCGAACTGTCTAAGGTTTACCACACGGTTTTATTAGCGGATGTTTTACAGATGGGGGCGACGTCAGACGATGCGGCGAGGCGCTTTATTGCGTTAGTCGATGAGTTTTATGAGCGCCACGTGAAATTAATAATTTCAGCGGAAGTTGAGTTAGAAAAATTGTACACCAATGGTCAGCTAGAGTTTGAGTTTAAACGTTGTCAGTCGCGTTTAATCGAAATGCAGAGCCATGAATATTTGGCAAAAGAACACTTAATTTAGCTCTTATTATCTCGAATACGAAAGAGAATTAAAAAAATCGTGATTTTGTTCAAAAAGAGGTGATTTTTTCTTCGCTCTTCTCTATAATCCTGCGACCTACCGTTACTGCGGGCCTCTAGCGATGAGTAAAATCACGTTATGCCAAGAGTTTTCCAACACTCGAAGGGGTGATGAATGGTAACTCTTAGACAGTGGGAATACGCGAGTATTCCTTAAGTGTAAATTTTTTAAATAGGTAATTATTAGCATGAAAACTTTCGTTGCTAAACCAGAAACTGTAAAACGCGACTGGTATGTTGTAGACGCTGAAGGCAAAACTCTTGGCCGTCTAGCAAGTGAAATCGCTTCTCGCCTACGCGGCAAGCACAAAGCAGAATACACTCCTCACGTAGACACTGGTGATTACATCATCGTTGTTAACGCTGAGAAAGTTGCTGTGACTGGTAACAAAGCTAAGGGTAAGGTTTACTACCGTCACTCTGAGTTCCCAGGTGGTCTTAAGACTATCACTTTTGAAAAGCTAATTGCTAAGAAACCAGAAATGGTTCTTGAACTAGCAGTTAAAGGTATGCTTCCTCGTGGTCCTCTAGGCCGCGCGATGTACCGTAAGCTTAAAGTATACGCTGGTACTGAGCACAACCATGTTGCTCAACAACCACAAGTACTAGACATCTAATTGGGGATTAAGACAATGGCAGAGAATCAATACTACGGCACTGGTCGTCGCAAAAGCTCAGCAGCTCGTGTTTTCATCAAACCAGGCTCTGGTGAGATCGTAATCAACAAGCGTAGCCTTGATGTTTACTTCGGTCGTCCAACTTCTCGTATGGTTGTTAAGCAACCTCTTGAGCTAGTTGAACTAACTGAGAAACTTGACCTTTACATCACTGTTTCTGGTGGTGGTATTTCAGGTCAAGCTGGCGCAATCCGCCACGGTATCACTCGTGCTCTTATGGAATACGATGAAACTCTACGTCCTGCTCTACGTGCAGCTGGCTATGTTACGCGTGACGCTCGTTGCGTTGAACGTAAGAAAGTTGGTCTACGTAAAGCACGTCGTAAACCTCAATTCTCTAAGCGTTAATTTTTCCTTACCGAAAAATACACGCGACCAGTTTTATTACTGGAATTGTGGTTCAAAGCTCGGCTATATGCCGGGCTTTTTGTCTTTCTGGTCCCCGCTAAACGCTTTTCCCTCCTCGTTTTATTCCCAAATTCTTATATTTTGAAAGCTTTTGTAACCCAATGTGCGCTTTGCCTCATGATTGTTACAAAAAGGTAGCTTTATCTTGTCAAAAAGTAGGGTTTTATTTATCATTTGCCGTCAATAAATAGAACTAAATACATATTTTGTTAGCCATGCTCTTTAATCGGAATTATTTCAATCTATAAGGAGCAAATGGGAGAATGTTTGGATGAGCAACGCGCCTTTAAATAACGGTCGCAGGCGTTTCTTAACCGCAACAACAGCCGTTGTTGGTGGTTTGGGAGCAGCTGCTGTAGCCGTACCTTTTATTAAATCATGGAACCCGAGTGCCAAAGCGAAAGCTGCGGGCGCGCCGGTGGAAGTGGAAGTCAACAAGTTAGAACCAGGACAAATGGTTCGTGTCGAGTGGCAAGGTAAACCTGTATGGGTTGTACGCCGAGCTGAATCGGTACTAGAGAACCTAAAAGCGATCGGTGGTCAACTTCGTGACCCTCAATCTGAGACTGAACAACAACCAGACTACGCACAGAACGAGTTCCGTTCGATTAAGCCGGAATTCTTCGTTGCTGTTGGTTTCTGTACACACTTAGGTTGTTCTCCAACTTACCTGCCAGATTCTTTCGCAGAACAGGTTCAGGGCGTTAAGTCTGGTTTCTTCTGTCCTTGTCATGGTTCAAAGTTTGATATGGCTGGTCGAGTATTCCAAGGCGTACCGGCTCCATTGAACCTTGTTGTACCAAAGCATATGTATTTGAGTGACACGAAGATCATGATCGGTGTCGACGAGGGAGACGCATAATGCAAGGATTGCTTGATTGGGTAGAAAAACGTCTACCCGCGATGAATGCTTACAAAAAGCACTTATCTGAATACCCAATGCCTAAGAACTTTAACTTTTGGTACCTTTTCGGTTCTTTGGCAATGTTGGTCCTGGTTAACCAAATCCTTACGGGTATCTGGTTAACAATGAACTACGTGCCATCTGGTGAAGGTGCGTTTGCTTCTGTTGAATACATCATGCGTGATGTGGAATACGGTTGGTTACTGCGTTACATGCACTCGACTGGCGCTTCTGCGTTCTTCGTGGTTATCTACTTGCATATGTTCCGTGGTCTAATCTACGGTTCTTACCAAAAACCTCGTGAGCTACTTTGGATCTTCGGTATGTTGATCTTCTTAGTGCTTATGGCTGAAGCTTTCATGGGTTACTTACTACCATGGGGTCAAATGTCTTACTGGGGTGCTCAGGTAATCATATCTCTGTTTGGTGCAATTCCAGTTATTGGTGATGACCTAACGCTTTGGATCCGTGGTGACTACATCATCTCAGGTGCAACGCTGAACCGTTTCTTCGCACTGCACGTTATCGCTCTACCAATTGTACTCTTGCTGCTTATCGTACTTCACGTACTAGCGCTGCACGAAGTTGGTTCGAATAACCCTGACGGTATCGAGACTAAGCTTCCTAAAGGCACTATGGGCGACGACTACAAGACTCAGTTCCCATTCCACAAGGATTACACTAAGAAATACGACATCATCGACTCTATTCCTTTCCACCCATACGGGACGGTGAAAGATATGGTAGGTGTTGCTGGTTTCCTATTCTTGTTCTGTTACGTGCTGTTCTTTAACCCAGAGATGGGTGGGTACTTCCTTGAGCCGCCTAACTTTGAAGCTGCAAACCCACTGAAAACACCTGAGCACATCGCTCCAGTTTGGTACTTCACGCCGTTTTACGCGGTACTACGTGCTGTTCCAGATAAGCTACTGGGTGTCGTTGCAATGGGTGCGTCTATTGTTGTGCTATTCCTACTGCCATGGTTCGACCGTTGTAAAGTGCGTTCTTACCGTTACCGTAGCAAACTGCATTTGATTAACATCATCCAATTCACAATAAGCTTTATTGCGCTTGGTGTCCTTGGTGCGCTTCCAGCAACGCCAACATACACATTACTGGCTCAAATCTTTAGCTTAGGTTATTTCATGTTCTTCGTTCTGCTGTGGTTCTACAGTAAAAATGAAGCGACGAAACCATTACCAGAAAGGGTGACATTCAAATGAAAAAGTGGATTGTAATTTTATTTGCTATGTTGCCGTCTCTAGCGATGGCAGCGGGTGCAGGCGTACCATTAGACAAAGCAAACAATGATTTAACAGACAAAGCTTCATTGCAAAATGGCGCTAAGATGTTCATGAACTACTGTTTCGCTTGTCACTCAACGCAGTACCAACGCTATGAGCGTGTTGCGAATGATTTAGAGATTCCTTTAGACCTAATGAAGGAAAACCTAATCTTCGATCCTGAAGTGAAAATTGGTAGCTTGATGGTTAACGCTATGCCTTCTGACCAAGCAGCTAGCTGGTTTGGTGCTCCACCACCAGATCTAACATTGGTTGCTCGTGTTCGTGGCGCAGATTGGCTATACACGTACCTTCGTACTTTCTATGAAGATCCGTCTCGTCCATTTGGTGTGAACAACATTGTTTTCCCAAGTGTTGGTATGCCGCATGTTTTGGAAGAGCTGCAAGGTATCCCAACGCCAATCTACGATACTCACATGGTAGATGGTGAGGAAGTTAAAGTTGTTGTTGGTACTGAAACTGACGGTTCTGGTGAATTGAGCACTGGTGAGTATGACAACGCGGTTCGCGATCTTGTTAACTTCCTCGTTTACTCGGGTGACCCAGTACAGCTTGAACGCCACGCTATGGGTTGGTGGGTAATGGCCTTCTTAGTAATCTTCACTATCATTGTGATTTTACTGAAGAAAGAGTATTGGCGTGATGTGCACTAATTGTGCTATAATACCGTGCTAATTCCCAAATTATGTTAATGTTCAATGGAGGCTTTAGGCCTCCATTGTTTTTATTTAAAGTGTACTGGAGGGCTCCATGGCTGTAGCTGCCAATAAACGTTCTGTAATGACTCTTTTCTCAAGTGCTTCTGATATGTATAGCCATCAGGTGCGCATTGTTCTTGCTGAAAAAGGCGTAAGTGTTGAAGTTGAGTTAGTAGATGAAAAAAATCTACCAGCAGAGCTTGTTGAACTGAACCCGTACAAATCAGTACCTACCCTTGTTGATCGTGAGCTTGCTCTATATGACTCAAAGATCATCATGGAATATCTAGATGAGCGTTTCCCTCATCCACCATTGATGCCTGTTTACCCGGTTGCTCGTGGTAATAGCCGTCTAATGATGTACCGCATTGAGCGCAACTGGTATTCAGTTGCAGAGAAGATCGTTAAAGGCAACGCTGAAGAATCAGAAGCTGCTCGCGTTAAACTGCGCAACGACCTACTGACTCTTGCTCCTATCTTCGCTGAGTATGAATACTTCATGAGCGAAGAGTTTAGCCTAATTGATTGCTACCTTGCTCCGCTACTATGGCGTTTACCTGAGCTTGGTATCGAACTGATTGGTCCTGGTTCTAAAGAGCTTAAGATTTACATGAACCGCGTATTTGAACGTGATTCATTCCTAGCTTCTCTAACAGAAGCTGAACGTGAGATGCGACTCGTTCGCTAAGCGTATGGATATTTCTAATATGACACCCCGCCGACCATACATGCTCCGTGCATTCTATGATTGGTTGGTTGATAACGAACTAACTCCACATCTTGTTGTTGAAGCAACACTACCGGGTGTGCGAGTTCCAGAAGAGTTTGTTCAAGATGGTCAGATCATTCTGAACATCGCGCCTCGTGCGGTTGGGCAACTTGAACTGAGTAACGAAGCTGTTACGTTCAGTGCTCGCTTTAGCGGACGTCCACACTCAGTGATCGTTCCTCTATATGCAGTACAAGCAATTTATGCTCGTGAGAATGGTGCTGGTACCATGTTTGAACCTGAAGAGGCATACATGGACGCGTTTGAAGAAGGGATTGAAGAAAGTCCTTTTGAAGAACCAGAAAAAGGCCCATCTTTGAGTGTAGCAACGGCAGACGTTGATGCGGAAGAGCCTGACTCAGATCCTGAGCCACCTCGCCCTGCAAAAGGTCGACCAAGCCTTCGTGTTATCAAATAGCGTTATTTTTTAAATAACTCCAAATATAAAAAAAGCAGCGATTTATCGCTGCTTTTTCTTTTTGTGCTTTCTGATTTTTACTCGCCTGATTCATTTCGTGAGGCTTTACCAGCTAAGCAGCCAAGTCAGAAGTAAATTCAGGGAACGTTAGTTTACCGAAGCGTCTTCTTCACCATATTCGAATGCTCGAATCACCTGCTTTACACCTGAAACATTACGGGCAACTTCTGTCGCGATATCAGCATGCTCTCGAGATACTAACCCCAGTAAAAATACCTCTGAATCTTCAGTGATGACTTTAACCTTGATGCCGTTGAGATCTGCGTTTGCAAGAAGGGCTGATTTCACTTTAGTGGTGATCCAACTGTCGTTACTAATAGCACTGATGGTTAATGGCTCTTTTACTCGCACCTGATTATGGATGCTTTCTACGCCTGCCACGTCTTTGGCTTGGTTTTCAAACGCGCGACGTTCTGAGTCAGTGGTCGCTTGTCCCATTAATACAACCGAACCTCGGTAAGAGCTGGCAGTGATGCGAACGTTGCCACGATATGGTTGTTTGTTGGTGATGGCTGCGACTTCAAATTCAATATTGTTGTCGTTCCAAATTTGTTTGGTGGTTCGTGTGTCGGTGACTAAGTTCGCTGTGGTTGCTGCACCAGCAATGAAAATGCCAGCACAACCAGACAGGGAAAGTGTAAGTAGCGAAACACTAATCAGCTTAAACAGCCTCATAGAGGTTAATGATTTCATTGTGATGCTCCGTCTATCACTCTTCGTGAGCAGGGAAGAGTACTTGATCGATTAGGTCACATAGGCAGTGCAGTGTCACCATGTGAACTTCGTGAATGCGCGCTGTACGGTGTGAAGGGATACGAATTTCTACATCATGTTCGCCAAGCAAACCTGCCATTTCACCACCGTCTTTACCAGTGAAGGCAATGATAGTCATATCACGTGTTACCGCGGCTTCCATCGCTTTGATGATGTTCTTGCTGTTACCGCTAGTAGAGATAGCGAGCAGGATATCGCCAGTTTGACCAAACGCGCGCACTTGCTTAGAGAAGATCTCTTCATAGTGGTAGTCGTTTGCCACGGCAGTTAGTGTGGTGTTATCAGCCATAAGCGCCATTGCTGGTAGGCTAGGGCGTTCTGTTTCAAAGCGATTAAGTAGGCACGATACAAATTGCTGAGCATTAGACGCCGAACCACCATTGCCACAACAAAGGATTTTATTTCCGTTGAGCAGGGTCGCCACCATTGCTTGTGCGGCATGCGTGATTGCGTCAGGCAGTGCTTCTGCTGCTGCAATTTGGATTTGAATACTTTCTGTAAAACTTTCTTTAATGCTGTCTAGCATGTTTATCCTTGGGTAATGGCGTTTTTAATCCAGTCAATATCGTCATTCGGCCCTTCAATGGCAACAATATCAAACCTAAAATCTGTAGAGTGTACTGACAAACCTTGCTGCATAAGCCAAACATTGGCTGTCTTTAATAGCTTTTGTGACTTCTTTGCTGTCACCATTTCAGCAGCATGTCCGTAGCGTGTTTGCTTGCGGTATTTTACCTCAGTAAACACAACCGTATTGTTATGGCGCATTATAAGATCAATTTCGCCACACTTTGCTATGAAGTTTTGTTCAATTAACGATAAACCGTGGCGAACTAAATAATTCTTTGCCACGGTCTCGTATTTATCACCCACTTGTTTGTGGGTGATTGTTGGTTTGGAGAGAAACTGACGGCTAAAAAGCCCCATGCTCTGCCCAGCTGATTTCACGTTGCACGATGCAATTATTGTCGATAGTCAACACACCGGTTTCACCTGGAATGCTGTAACCTTGAACGGCTTTCATCTGTGGAAGCGCATCCATTAGGTAATAAGCATCCATTCCTAACGCTTGTAGACGTTTTTGGCCATTTGAATGTGCAGGCCATAGGTCGTTTAGCTCTTTGTTCAGCTCGTTCTTGTTCTCAACCAATAGTGGGATGTCGCTGTAGAACACTCCCGTTAGATCTTCGTACTGCTTATCTCCGCTGTTGCTGCGTGAGTTTGAGAACAAGGCTGGTTGGTCAGCATCTGGGTTAATCGCGACTTCAATAAAAGGCTTGATCAACGTGAGCTCTGAGTTCTTCGCCACAATGTAGACAGAGTCGATATCACGACGGCTACGTGGCTCCGTTTCTAGATCTAGGTTTAGGAGGCCATCCATTTGAGCGATACGCTGTTGACTCTCTTGCAAGCCGAATACCTGATTCACATTACGTTGCAGTTGGCGTTTATCAGAGAACAAGCTGATAGCAACATCGTTGCTGCTGTACTTTTTCCACTCTGCCTTAAAGGCTTGCTCAACTCGATCACCTAAACGTCCTTTCGGCGCTAGGATAAGCGGGTACTTGTAGCCTTGAGCAAAAAGATGTTTCGCTGCTTGAGCGACTTCTTGCTCTGGTGATAGAGCGAGGTAGCAGATATTAGTATCAGTTTCTAGTTGCGCTGGAATGTTTAGAGCTAACGCAGGAATCGAATTCTCGTGATTTTTCTGCGCTTGTTGAAGCTTAGTGATGTTGCTCTTAATCAATGGACCAACAATGAAATCAACGTTGTTTTCTTCCAGTGTTGCTTTAATTTCAGCGGCACTTTGTACGTTGGTGTCCATAATCGTCAGTGTCGCATCTTCTTCGCGCTCTTTATCATTCATCATTGCAAAGATAAAACCGTCACGAACGAGCTGTGCTTGCTTGCCGTACTTACCTGTTAAAGGCAGTAATAGCGCGGTGCTGGTCGGCTTGCTGATTTCTAACGCTAATATGTCGCTGATCGCTTGAGGCGTATAAAGCGCTGCTGGGTGACGAGGGTTCTCAGCTAACCAGTCAGACAGTGTCTTCTGTAGGTCAGGAAGATTTGAGTTGAGCGTCTTCATGTAAATAGACAGCTGTAACCAGCCCGCTAAAACGTCTTCGGTAGGAGATGTTTTAAGCTCTAGAATCTCATATTGAGAATAGCTGTTCAGATTCTGCCAAATATGGTCAGCCGTTTGCTGCTGGATTTCTTCATCAGCATCTATGTACTCTGAATAAAGCACTAACTCACGACTCGCTTCGAAATACTCTTTCTTCATCTCAGAAATGTTAGCGCGTAGCTCGTGATAATCTTTCCATTGCTCGTTAGGCAGTTTCCACCACGGTTGAAAATTCAGTTGGCTATAGGCTTGATCTGGTTGTGAGTTATTCACTAATAACTGAGCACGAGCCAGTTGCCATTCTGCTTGTTGTACTTCGCTAAGCTCTTGCTTTGCTAAACGTTTGATCAACAAAGTCGCTTGATCGGTTTTGCCTGCCTGCACAGAGGCTTTCAGTGCCATGATTAGCCAATCGTTTTGCAGGCTTCCTTTGCTGCTATCCGCTTGCATCATGTAACTTTCAGTTGATTGCGCTGGATCTAGTGTAATATCAACACGCGTTGGTGCTTGAGGGCCTGAAGAACAAGCCGCCAACGTAATTGCTAATGCAATTGGAGTGAGTAAGCGTGGTACACTGAGTCTCTTATGGTTCATCGTTGCCATGAGTTCTTTAAATTCCGTATCAATTTGTATCTATATTAATCGTTGAAGTGATGGTAAACAAATGACAGATAACAAAACCTTGCTCACAGAGAGCCCAACTCTCTATATTGTGCCAACCCCAATCGGAAATTTGGGAGATATCACTCAAAGAGCAATTGAAATTTTATCAAGTGTCGATGTTATTGCAGCCGAAGACACACGCCACACGGGTAAGCTGCTTGCTCACTTCAATATATCCACCAGAACGTTCGCTTTACATGATCATAATGAACAAACTAAAGCGCAAGTTCTAGTCGAAAGGTTATTAGAAGGTCAGTCTATCGCATTAGTCTCTGATGCGGGTACTCCTTTAATCAGTGACCCAGGTTACCATCTTGTATCACAATGTCGTCAAGCGGGTGTGAGAGTTGTGCCACTTCCTGGTGCTTGTGCTGTGATTACCGCACTTAGTGCGTCTGGTTTGCCGTCTGATCGTTTCAGCTTTGAAGGCTTCTTACCGCCAAAGAGCAAAGGTCGTAAAGACAAGTTCTTAGAGATCGCAAAAGCAGAACGCACGTGTATCTTCTATGAATCTCCGCACCGTATTACTGATTCTCTACAAGACATGCTTGAGATCTTAGGCCCAGACCGTGAGGTTGTGTTGGCGCGTGAGCTGACTAAGACATTCGAAACCATTCAAGGGCTACCACTTGGTGAGCTTATTGAGTGGATTGAAGAAGATTCGAACCGTAAGCGCGGTGAGATGGTACTGCTGATTCATGGTCACCGTGAAGAAGCGAGCACAGAGCTGCCAGACGAAGCAACTCGTACGCTGGGTATTCTAACCAAAGAGCTGCCACTTAAAAAAGCAGCAGCGATGACAGCAGAAATCTACAACCTAAAAAAGAACGCTTTATACAAATGGGGCTTAGAGCATCTAGACAACTAGAGGTCGCTTTATAGAGTAGCTAACTTGTATTGAAAAGCTTGTGAGGAGTGAGGGTAATACCGTCGCTCCTTTTTTTGTGCCTGGATTGTGTGAAATTCGTGCACTTGCTTAATGGTTTGCAGCATATGTGTGATCTCGCTAGACACTGCACACTAATCTCTATACAATCCGCCCTCGGAGTTGAACGGGTAATCGCTGCTTTGCTGATGTCCTTCGGGAGACTGACGTTGAGGTCCTTCGGGAAACTGACGTTGAAGTCCTTCGGGAGACTGGTAGAGGGGAGGAACGTCCGGGCTCCATAGAGCAGGGTGCCAGATAACGTCTGGGGGGCGCGAGCCCACGACAAGTGCAGCAGAGAGAAGACCGCCGATGGCCTCATTTCTTCGGAAGAGGCACAGGTAAGGCTGAAAGGGTGCGGTAAGAGCGCACCGTGCGGCTGGCAACAGTTCGTAGCAAGGTAAACTCCACCCGGAGCAAGATCAAATAGGCCCTCGCATTGCGCTGCTCGCGTATGGGGGCGGGTAGATTGCTTGAGCCTGTGAGCGATTGCAGGCCTAGACGAATGGTTACCGCCGCGCAAGCGGAACAGAACCCGGCGTATGTGTCAACTCCACCTATATAAAGAACCCATCATTACTTAACAGTAGTGATGGGTTTTTTGCTTTATATTGACGTAAATTATTTAGATTTCCTTAGAATCCTTCACCCTGATATAAGCTTGGGTCAAAAATTCCCAAAGCCTATACACAATATGGTGGAGATACGGCGTGAAATCAGTACACTAAAACGTTAATAGAACAAATTATTGCCTAACTAACGGCTCAATCCACTCACTGAGAAGACTATGACAGAAGCATTCAAACATATTTCAGTATTGCTTAACGAATCTATTGACGGACTTGCGATCAAACCTGACGGTACCTACATCGATGGTACTTTTGGCCGTGGTGGTCACAGCCGTACAATCCTGTCTAAACTGGGCGAGAATGGACGCCTCTTTAGTATCGACCGCGATCCACAAGCGATTGCTGAAGCTCAGAAGATTGATGATCCCCGTTTTACAATTATCCATGGCCCATTCTCGGGTATGGCTGAATATGCAGAGCGTTATGACTTAGTTGGTCAAGTGGATGGTGTTTTACTGGATTTAGGTGTCTCTTCACCGCAGTTGGATGATGCTGAACGTGGCTTTAGCTTCATGAAAGATGGCCCGTTGGACATGCGTATGGATCCAACAACAGGTATTCCTGTTTCTCAGTGGTTAGTTGAAGCGGATCTTGATGATATCACTTGGGTTATTCGTGAGTTTGGTGAAGACAAACATGCTCGCCGTATTGCGAAAGGCATCATTGCTTATCAAGAAAACGAAGAAAACGAACCGTTAACGCGTACTGGTCAACTGGCTAAGCTTATCTCAGACGTTGCTCCAAAGAGCTTTAAAGAGAAAAAGCACCCAGCGACACGTGCATTCCAAGCGTTTCGTATCTATATCAACAGTGAACTTGAAGAGATCGATACCGCACTGAAAGGCGCAGCAAGCATTCTTGCTCCTCAAGGTCGTATCTCTGTTATCAGCTTCCACTCTCTTGAAGACCGCATGGTGAAGCGCTTTATTCGTAAAGAGAGCCAAGGCCCACAAGTTCCTCACGGTTTACCGCTAACAGAAGACCAAATTAAAGCGTTAGGCAGTGCCGATCTAAAACCAATTGGTAAAGCGATCAAGCCTTCTAAAGATGAAGTGGATGAGAATACTCGTTCGCGCAGTTCAGTACTACGAATCGCAGAAAAGCTATAGTCAATGAAGACCTCCAAGCCAAACTTAGCCAAGATAATATTTTTTGATTTGATCTCCGTGGGTAAAGTCCCATTGGTGCTTCTTATCTGTATCTTCGCGAGTGCGATGGGGGTCGTTCTTACGACACATATGTCACGTCAGGCTATTACGCAAAAAGACACAGCATTAGTGGAACGAGAACAACTTGATGATGAGTGGCGAAATTTAATGCTTGAAGAGACGGCTCTGGCTGAACATAGTCGTGTTCAAGCATCGGCAAAACGAGAGCTAGACATGAAACGTCCAGACTCTGACAAAGAAGTAGTGATCACACTGAAATGACCGGTAAAAAGGAAAAAGCACCCGCAAAAACCGTTAATAAATCAACGAAAGAGTGTGTGAAGAGCGAAAAGGATTCGGATCCAATTCTTATTAAGTGGCGTTTCAACGTCTTGATTGCTTTCGTGTTTCTTGCCTTTGCTGCACTCGTAGGCCGTGTCGCCTATATTCAAATTATTGAACCAGATAACTTAATCCGTCAGGGCGACCTTCGCTCGGTACGTGTTAAGGCAATTCCTTCCGCTCGCGGTATTATCTCAGATCGTAATGGCGAACCGCTTGCTGTGAGTGTTCCAGTTGAAGCGGTATGGGCCGATCCAAAAACGATTTTCGATAAAAATGGTATGGCCCAAATTGATCGTTGGTATGCGTTAGCCGACGTACTTGGCCTGAAACGCCAATCAATGATCGATAAAATCTCTAGCAACAAATCCCGCCGATTTGTTTACCTGCAAAGACAAGTTAGCCCAGCGATGGCTAAGTATATTCGAGAACTAAAGCTGGTGGGTGTTGGCCTTAAAGCGGAATCTCGACGTTACTACCCGGCAGGTGAAGTCAGCGCGCACCTTATCGGTGTGACCGGTATTGACGGGCATGGTTTGGAAGGCGTTGAACGTAGCTATGACAAATGGCTCACGGGCGAGGCGGGTAAGCGGACGATTCGTAAAGATCGCTATGGACGTGTTGTTGAAAACATTGCTTTAGAAGAGCGTGAAGAAGGCAAACCACTCGAATTAACGATCGATCAACGATTACAAGCCATTGCCTATCGCGCTATTAAGCAAGCCGTGGCCGATCACAAGGCGACTTCAGGCTCTGCGGTACTACTCGATGTAAAAACGGGTGCCGTGTTAGCTATGGTTAATGCCCCTTCTTATAATCCGAACAATCGTGCTGATTTACAAAGCTTTAAGATGCGTAACCGCGTGCTGACCGATGCAATGGAACCCGGTTCGACCGTGAAACCTTTTGTAGTTTTGGCGGCGCTGGAGAACGGCACTGCAGACCCAGATATCATTATTGATACTGGCAATGGCATTATGCAGATCGGTGGTAGTCGAGTACGAGACTCTTCTAAAGTCGGTAAGGCTGACTTAGCGCTGATACTCAAGAAATCGAGTAACATCGGCGTTGCAAAACTGGCGCTTAACATGCCACTTGAAGCTTTGCTTGGTATGTACAGTTCAGTTGGCCTAGGCGAGATGTCTGGGCTCAACTTGGTTGGTGAAACGAGCGGTATTTTCCCGAATCGCCGTCGTTGGTCAAAGTTTGAAATTGCGACCTTAGCGTTCGGTTATGGCTTGTCTGTAACACCGATGCAATTGGCACATGCTTATGCAACGTTAGCCAACAAAGGCATGTATGAACCTATTCATATTATTAAGAGTAACGACCAAGATTTTTCTAAGCAAATCATCAAGCGCGAGAACGCGGAACTGGTTCTGAAAATGCTTGAAGGGGTTACTCAAAAAGGTGGTACGGCGACAAGGGCCGCGGTTCCTGGTTACCGAGTTGCAGCAAAAACGGGTACATCTCGTAAGGCTGAAGCGGGCGGCTACAGTGATGAATACATCGCGGTGACCGCAGGTTTTGCTCCAGTCAGTGACCCAAGAGTCGCGTTGGTTGTTGTGGTTAATGAACCTCAAGGTGACCTTTACTATGGCGGTTCAGTTGCAGCCCCGGTTTTTTCTGAAATCATGAAGGGTGCACTGCAAATACTGAATGTCCCTGCTGATGAAAACAAGTTTCAAGAATAGAGCTAATCAGGATTCAATATGAGTAATAGCCTCACGCTGTCATCTTTACTTTCTCTTTGGGGAGACTTTGGGTCTCCTGAGTTGGAGTCGATTGCTGTTGAGCAATTGGAGTTAGATAGCCGAGCCATCAAGGACGGTGATATTTTTGTTGCCGTAATCGGACATGCTGTCGATGGTCGTCGGTTTATCGATAAAGCCGTTTCTCAAGGCGCGAAAGCCGTCATTGCACAAGCTGGCGATGACAAAGATCATGGCTTGGTTGAGAAGCTAAACTCGGTTCCTGTGGTTTATGTTTCAGACTTAAACTCAATACTCTCTGAATTAGCTGGCCGTGTTTATTCTTCTCAAGCGACCAAATTGATTGGTGTCACTGGCACCAATGGCAAAACCACCATCACCCAGTTGATTGCTCAATGGCTTGATCTCGTCGGTCAACGTTCAGCGGTAATGGGTACAACAGGTAATGGTTTCTTAGATAATCTAAAAACAGCTGCTAACACCACGGGGAGTGCTATTGAAATACAGCGCACACTGAGTGAGTTAGCAGCAGATAAAGCGGTTTATACCGCAATGGAAATCTCTTCTCATGGTTTGGTGCAAGGCCGAGTTAAGGCTTTGGATTTTGAGGTTGGTGTATTTACTAACCTGAGCCGTGATCACCTTGATTACCACGGTACGATGGAAGAGTACGCATTGGCTAAGAAGAGCCTGTTTACTCAACACAAATGCAAGCACGCAGTCATTAATGTGGATGACGAAGTGGGTAAAGCTTGGATGTCAGATTTATCCAATGCCATAGCCGTTTCACTGTCACCGCTAACGGGCTATCAACAATCGGTATGGGCATCTGATGTCGCTTATGCAGAAACTGGTATTCAGCTGTCTTTCGATGGTAACTGGGGGCAGGGGCAACTGTCTGTTCCTTTAATTGGCCAGTTCAACGCATCAAATGTACTGGTTGCTTTTGCGACTTTGCTTTCGTTGGGTATCGACAAGCAAACCTTGGTCGACACCGCGCCTCAGCTTCAGCCTGTTATTGGCCGTATGGAGCTTTTCCAAACTCCGAACAAGGCAAAAGTGGTTGTCGATTATGCTCATACACCCGATGCGTTAGAGAAAGCACTGGCAGCATTGCGCGTGCATTGCTCTGGACAATTGTGGGCAATCTTCGGCTGTGGTGGTGATCGCGACACCGGTAAGCGCCCAATGATGGCAGCAACTGCAGAGCAGTTCGCCGATAAAAGCATTATTTCAGATGACAACCCTCGCAGTGAAGATTCTGCGTTGATTGTTAAAGATATGCTAGCCGGCTTAAGTGAACCTGAAGCTGCATTTGTCGAGCACGATCGCTATCAAGCCCTTAAGTTTGCTCTAGAGCAGGCTGGCAGCAATGACATTATTCTTCTGGCAGGTAAAGGCCATGAGGATTACCAAGTATTGAAAGACAAAACGGTACATTATTCAGACCGAGAGTCTGCGCTACAACTTTTAGGTATTTCATAATGATTGATGTATCACTCGAGCAGATTTGTTTTGCTGTTAATGGCGAGCTGATTGAGGCAGGAAATTCGAACAATACCGTAATCAATGCTGTTTCAACGGATACTCGTACCGTTGAAGAAGGCGCATTGTTTGTCGCTATCGTTGGAGAGCGCTTTGATGCGCATGACTTTTGCCACCAAGCCGTTGAGGCAAACGCGAGCGCGTTGTTAGTCGAACGAAAACTTGACCTAAATATTACTCAAGTTGTTGTTGAAGACACTAAACTTGCTTTAGGTCAGCTAAGTGCTCGGATCCATGAGCAATGTAATGTTCCAACCATGGCGATTACAGGCAGCTGTGGCAAAACGACCGTCAAAGAGATGGTGGCAAGTATTCTACAACAGCGTGGCAAGGTGCTGTTTACGGCAGGTAACTTCAATAATGATATTGGTGTGCCTTTGACTTTGTTACGCAGTGAACCAAGCGATGACTATGCAGTGATCGAATTAGGCGCTAATCATATTGGTGAAATCGCCTACACCACGCAGCTAGTCAAACCACAAGTTGCCTTGGTGAATAATGTGGCCGCAGCTCACTTAGAAGGCTTTGGTTCTATCGATGGCGTGAAACAAGCGAAAGGTGAAATCTTTCAGGGGCTTGCTGCCGGTGATACTGCTATTGTTAATCTAGAGAGCAACGGTGGTGGCTTTTGGAAAGAAGTACTTGCAGATAAAGCGGTGCTAACATTTTCTGAAAGTAACCATGAAGCCGATTATTTTGCTGAAAATATCGAAATCAACGACCAAGGCGAAGCTTGCTTTGATATGCAGACGCCATTAGGTGCTGCGGCTGTTGAACTTGGTATTATTGGTCAGCATAACGTGGCGAACGCGTTGGCGGCTGCAGCGTTGAGCATTCAATTTGGTGCAACGCTTGATGAAATAAAAAGTGGTTTAGCGAACCTTATCTCGGTCAAAGGACGAGTTGAGGTTCAACAATTAAGTCAGAATATCAAGCTGATAGATGACAGTTATAACGCTAGCGTGCCTGCAATGAAGGCGGCAGCTAAATTGCTGTCGAGCTTTAAAGGTCAACGTTGGTTGATTTTAGGCAATATGGCTGAATTAGGCGACGAAAGTCTTGCACTTCACCGTCAAGTCGGTGAATATGCTGCCCCATTCGCTTTTGAGCATGTACTCACTTACGGTGATGATACCAAGGTGATTAGTGAGGTCTGTAATGGCACCCACTTCGCAACGCATCAAGCGATGATCGCACACATAGAGCAGCACTTATGCTTGCCGAATAACGCGTCACACACCTTGTTGGTGAAAGGCGCAAACAGTGCAGGGATGAGTAAAATAGCCGCTGCTTTAAAGGAGAACTTTTCATGATAATTTGGCTTGCAGAGCTACTACAGCCATACTTTTCTTTTTTCCGTTTGTTCGAATACCTATCGTTTCGAGCAATCGCGAGTATTTTGACAGCTTTATGTCTGTCGCTGTGGATGGGACCTCGTTTAATTGAGCGTCTGCAAATGCTACAAATTGGCCAAGTTGTTCGTAATGACGGCCCTGAATCTCATTTCAGCAAACGTGGTACGCCAACCATGGGCGGTGTGATGATCCTGGCTGCGATCATTATTACGGTATTGATGTGGGCTGATCTCTCGAATCCTTATGTTTGGGCTGTATTAGTTGTACTTGCTGGTTATGGCGCGGTCGGTTTTGTTGATGACTACCGTAAAGTGGTTCGTAAGAACACCGATGGTTTGATCGCTCGCTGGAAGTACTTCTGGCAATCGGCTATTGCATTGGTTGTGGCTTTTGCTCTGTATGCTCACGGGCACGATACTGCAGCAACTCAATTGGTTGTTCCTTTCTTTAAAGATGTGATGCCACAACTTGGTTTACTGTATATCGTACTAACTTACTTTGTTATTGTGGGTACCAGTAACGCGGTAAACCTAACAGACGGCCTAGACGGCTTGGCTATTATGCCAACAGTTATGGTTGCGGCTGGTTTTGCTGTAATTGCTTGGGCGACAGGTAACGTTAACTTCGCGGCATATCTACACATTCCATACATCCCATACACCTCTGAGCTGGTTGTGGTTTGTACCGCTATCGTGGGTGCGGGCCTTGGTTTCCTATGGTTCAACACCTACCCAGCACAAGTATTCATGGGCGATGTTGGTTCGCTAGCACTTGGCGGTGCATTGGGTGTGATTGCTGTGTTAGTTCGCCAAGAGTTGGTACTGGTTATTATGGGCGGTGTGTTTGTAATGGAGACTCTGTCAGTGATTCTGCAGGTGGGCTCTTACAAACTGCGTGGTCAGCGTATTTTCCGCATGGCACCGATTCACCACCACTATGAACTGAAAGGTTGGCCAGAACCGCGTGTAATCGTGCGTTTTTGGATCATCTCAATGGTGTTAGTACTGGTTGGCCTAGCAACGCTGAAAGTTCGTTAATCCTATGTGAGCCTCTTAGTGAGAGGCTCTTTAAAACTATTAAGAGCATCTTGTTTAAATGGAACGTTGGCAAAATATTCAAAATGTAGTGGTTGTGGGGCTCGGTATTACCGGGCTCTCTGTCGTTAAACATCTCGTAAAATATCAACCTCATACGCATGTGAAGGTAATTGATACGCGAGAGCTACCACCAGGAAAAGAATCTTTGCCTGAATCGGTAGAACTGCATTCTGGAAGTTGGAATAGCCAATGGTTAGCGGAAGCTGATTTAGTGGTTGCTAACCCGGGTATCGCCTTAGCGACCCCTGAAATACAAGATGTTATTCAAGCGGGAACTCCGGTTGTTGGCGATATTGAACTGTTTGGCTGGGCGGTAAACAAACCCGTCGTGGCAATAACTGGCTCCAATGGCAAGAGTACTGTGACCGATCTAACGGGTGTGCTTGCTAAAGCTGCCGGTCTTAACGTTGGTGTTGGTGGCAACATCGGTATTCCAGCCTTAGACCTTCTTGAGCTTGATGCCGATTTATATGTCCTTGAGCTTTCAAGCTTTCAGCTAGAGACAACATCCAGTCTAAATCTTGCAGCGGCGGCTTTTTTGAACTTGTCAGAAGATCATATGGATCGCTATCAAGGCATGGCCGATTACCGTGACGCTAAATTAAGAATTTTTAATAATGCTCAGTACGCGATTGTAAACCGCGAAGACAAAGAGACTTATCCTGACCATACGATGTCATTGGTGACATTTGGACTTGATGACCAAGAGTTTGGTGTATCAATGGTCGATGGCACCGAATGGCTAGTTGATAACGGTAAGCCAGTACTTGCTACCCAAGATTTAACATTGGTTGGACGTCATAACGTGGCGAATGCGTTAGTCTCGTTAGCGCTATTGAAGCAAGTTGGTATTGAATACAGCAAAAGCCTTGAAGCTCTGAAAGCCTACAATGGTTTGACGCATCGTTGCCAAGTAGTGGCTGACAAGCGCGAAATTAAATGGGTTAACGACTCAAAAGCGACCAACGTAGCCAGTACATTAGCGGCTTTGTCGGGATTAGAATACCAAGGTACTTTGTATCTCTTAGTCGGAGGTGTGGGTAAAGGTGCTGACTTTAGCGAGCTTAAACCCGTGTTGGCGCAACTAGACCGCGTACAACTGTGTTGCTTCGGTGAAGATGCTGCGCAATTTATGCCATTACATCCATCGGCTAAGGCGTTTGATACCATGCGTGACATCATCGAGAGTATCTCTGCACAATTGGTGTCGGGTGACATGGTGATGTTGTCTCCTGCATGTGCAAGCTTCGATCAATTTAATAACTTCATGGCGAGAGGTGATGCGTTCACTGAACTTGCTCATGAGTATGCCTAACGTGTTGAAGGACTGACATTCAGTGCAAAGAGTGAAAGAGATTAATCAATCTATTTGGCAATGGCTTAACCGTGCCACACCAGAAGCGCTCTACGATCGTCAGTTGGTATGGATTGCTCTTGGACTGATGCTGACGGGCTTGGTAATGGTAACGTCGGCTTCGTTCCCAATCAGTGCTCGTTTAACCGATCAGCCGTTTCACTTTATGTTCCGTCACGCCATTTTCTTGGTGTTAGCGTTAATCGTATCCAGCGTCATATTGCAAATTCCAATGAAGCGTTGGTTTCAATACAGCATGTATCTACTGGGTTTATCCTTCTTTTTGTTGGTCGTGGTATTGGCTGTCGGTAAGTCGGTGAACGGTGCATCGCGCTGGATCCCTCTTGGATTATTTAACTTACAGCCCGCTGAAGTCGCTAAGTTATCGCTGTTTATCTTTATGGCGGGTTACTTGGTTCGAAAACAAGATGAAGTGAGGAAAACCTTCTTCGGTGGTTTTGGTAAGCCAATTATGGTGTTTGGTGCCTTTGCAGTCTTACTCCTTGGCCAACCCGATTTAGGTACCGTTGTTGTAATGCTGGTTACCTTATTTGGCATGCTATTTATCGCGGGCGCCAAGCTTTCACAGTTTATTGCCTTAATGGTGGCGGGCATTGCTGCGGTCGTCGGCTTGATTGTTATTGAACCCTACCGTGTTCGACGTGTGACCTCGTTCTGGGAACCTTGGAATGATCCGTTTGGCAGTGGCTACCAGTTAACTCAGTCATTGATGGCATTTGGCCGTGGTGATTGGATGGGGCAAGGTCTTGGTAACTCGGTTCAGAAGTTAGAATATTTACCAGAAGCACATACCGATTTTGTGTTTGCTGTATTGGCTGAAGAGTTAGGCTTTGTTGGCGTAACTTTAGTGCTGATCCTTATTTTTAGTTTGGTGCTTAAAGCGATTCTAATTGGTAAGAAAGCCTTCGAGAACGAACAGTTATTCAGTGGCTACCTTGCCTTTGGTATTGGTATTTGGTTTGCATTTCAGACGCTTGTTAACGTAGGTGCCGCTTCAGGAATCGTTCCAACCAAAGGTCTGACATTGCCATTGATCAGTTACGGCGGGTCAAGTTTGATTGTGATGTCGGTGGCGGTTTCGATGCTGCTACGTATCGATCACGAGTGCCGAATACAACAGAAAGAACAAGCTGACAATCAAAACGAATTAGTAGAATAAGAATCTAACGTGATGAAAAAAAACAAAAAACTTTTGGTGATGGCTGGTGGTACTGGCGGTCACGTTTTCCCGGGTTTAGCCGTGGCTAAAAAGCTTCAGCAACAAGGTTGGGAAATTCGCTGGTTAGGAACTGCGGACAGAATGGAAGCGGATCTGGTGCCAAAGCATGGTATTGAGATCGACTTCATTAAGGTGAAAGGCCTGCGTGGTCAAGGCATTAGCAAGCTAATTAAAGCGCCATTCCAGATTATTAATGCCATACTTCAAGCAAGACAGCACATCAAAGCATGGCAACCAGATGTGGTGCTTGGAATGGGTGGTTACGTGAGTGGTCCCGGTGGCATCGCGGCATGGTTATCCGGTATTCCTGTGGTTCTACATGAACAAAATGCAGTGGCAGGTTTAACCAACCAATGGCTATCTAAAATTGCTAAAAAAGTGTTCCAAGCTTTCCCTGGCGCGTTTCCTACTGCACAGGTGGTGGGTAACCCAGTACGTGAAGATGTTGTTGCCTTAGCTGAACCCGAGCAACGCATGGCAGAGCGTGACGGCGATATTCGTATCCTCGTGATGGGTGGCAGTCAGGGCGCTAAGATCCTGAACGATACCTTGCCAGTGACCATGGCTCAGCTTGGTGAAGGTTTTACTGTGGTGCATCAAGCCGGTAAGAACAATCAACAGCAAGTGATTGAACAATACAAATCACATTCTGTAGATAATGTTCAAGTGACTGAATTTATTGATGATGTGGCGCAAGCTTATGAGTGGGCAGATCTATTAGTGTGTCGCTCAGGTGCATTAACCGTATCTGAAGTTTCTGCTGCTGGTGTGGGTTCTATTTTCGTTCCGTTTATGCACAAAGACAGACAGCAAGCGCTGAATGCCGATCACCTCGTTGAATGTGGCGCGGCATTAATGATTGAACAGCCTCAACTGACGGCTGATAAGCTAGCGAATACTATCGCTCAGCTTGATAGAAATGAATTAAAAATGATGGCAACAAAAGCTCGTCAAGCAGCCAAGCTTGATGCGGATGTGACCGTCGCTGAAGCGATTAAAGCTTTAGCAAAATAATGAGATTGAATTGATGACGATTGAACATACCCAAGACTTAGCGCAAATCCGTGCAATGGTGCCAGAGATGCGCCGTGTTAAATCTATCCACTTCATTGGTATTGGTGGCGCAGGAATGAGCGGGATTGCTGAAGTCTTGCTTAATGAAGGCTACCAGATTACGGGTTCTGACATTGCTCAAAATCCAGTAACCGATCGTTTAGTTAGCAAGGGCGCGACCGTTTACATCGGTCACCAAGCAAGCAACGTTGCCGACGCAAGTGTGGTAGTGGTTTCAACCGCTATCAACGAAGAAAACCCAGAGATTATTGCCGCTCGTGAAGCGCGCACACCTATCGTTCGTCGTGCTGAAATGCTGGCTGAGCTGATGCGTTTTCGTCATGGCATTGCTGTGGCAGGTACGCACGGTAAAACCACGACAACTGCGCTAGTGACACAGATTTACTCGGAAGCGGGTTTAGACCCGACCTTCGTAAACGGTGGTTTGGTGAAGAGTGTAGGCACCAATGCTCGTTTAGGTTCGAGTCGTATTCTTATCGCTGAAGCCGATGAAAGTGATGCGTCATTCTTACATCTGCAACCAATGGTTAGTATCGTTACTAACATTGAAGCGGATCATATGGATACCTACGGTGGCGATTTCGAAACGCTAAAGCAGACGTTCATTGATTTCTTACACAATCTGCCATTCTACGGTCAGGCTGTAATGTGTGTTGATGATCCGGTAGTGCGCGAGCTTATCCCTCAAGTTAGTCGTCAAGTGATTACCTACGGCTTCTCTGAAGATGCGGATATCCGTATTGAAAACTACGTACAAGAAGGCCAACAAGGCAAGTTCACTGTGGTACGTGAAGGTAAAGCTAACCTAGATATTACGTTGAACATTCCAGGTCGCCATAACGCACTGAACGCTTCAGCGGCGATTGCGGTTGCGACTGAAGACGACATCAGCGATGAAGCGATTCTAAAAGCGATGGCGGGAACGGAAGGCACTGGCCGTCGTTTCGATCACCTTGGTGAGTACGAAACGGGTAAGGGTATTGCAATGTTGGTTGATGATTACGGTCATCACCCAACCGAAGTCGACGTAACAATTCAAGCTGCCCGTAGTGGCTGGACAGACAAACGTCTTGTGATGATTTTCCAACCACACCGCTACAGCCGAACTCGTGATCTGTATGATGACTTTGCTAACGTTCTTGAGCAGGTTGATGTTCTAATCTTATTAGATGTGTACTCTGCAGGTGAGAAACCGATTGCAGGGGCTGACGGACGCTCGTTGAGTCGAACTATTCGTGGGCGTGGTAAGATTGATCCGATCTTCGTTGCTGATATCAACACGCTGCCATCGGTTCTAGCCAACGTCATTCAAGGCGGTGACCTTGTTTTAACGCAGGGTGCAGGTGATGTTGGTCGTGTTGCTAAGCAACTCGAATCGTTACAGTTAGACATTAATAATATGCAGAACGCGTAGCAGAATACTTTCTACAGACTGTGGTCAATCGCTCACTTCTTGCGATTGACCTAAAATTGACCAAAAATCTTATTATCAACGTTTGATAGTTTGATTTTGCTCAGTATAATTCATAGGTTAAAGTAAGTGCTTTTACCTCTATTACGAAGATAGGGAATAGAATTGCGAACCAACGACAGGGAATGCGGGCTTTGGTAGAAAGTACTTTTAGCGAAAACCGCCACCTATTCAGTTTACCATCGCTCAAGAAACACGCCTTAGGCGGGTCTTTTTTAGTCGTGGTATTGCTATTCATTGGGTTTCTTTTCTATACCACACTGACTTGGATGTGGGACGATCAGCGATTGCCTCTTTCTAAAATAGTACTTCAAGGCGACTTAACTTATGTAACAGCTGGTGATGTTCAGCATGCTTTTGGCGAGTTAGAACATATTGGCACCTTCATGTCGCAAGATATTGGGGTGTTACAAGACAGTTTAGAAGCGTTACCTTGGGTATCTGTTGTCTCGATTCGTAAACAGTGGCCAGACACAATAAAAGTATTTTTGACTGAATACCAAGCGGCAGCAATCTGGAATGGCAACATGCTGCTGAACGAAAACGGTCAAGTGTTTAATGGCGATATCGGCCTGTTAAAGGGTGATAGAGTTAAGCTTTATGGCCCGGAAGGGACCAGCCAAGAAGTGATAGCAAAATGGCGACAGATTACTCCTTTGATTAACAGTCTAGGATTAACCGTTACCTCACTCGTTCTTAATGAACGTCGCGCTTGGCAAATAATCCTAGATAACGGTATCCGTTTAGAACTAGGTAAAGATTCTTTAGATGAGCGTGTTGAACGCTTTATTTCGCTTTATAACGAATTAGGAAGTAAAGCGAATCAAGTGAGCTACATCGACCTCAGGTATGATACGGGAGCCGCTGTAGGCTGGTTTCCAGAGCAAGAGTTAGAAGAGAGCAGAAATGACTAAGACCGCAGATGACAACATAATCGTTGGTCTTGATATAGGCACTGCGACCATATCAGCTCTAGTTGGTGAAATACTGCCTGATGGTCAAATCAATATCATTGGTTCAGGGCAAAGCCCATCCAGAGGTATGGATAAAGGTGGTGTAAACGACCTAGAGTCGGTAGTGAAGTCGGTTCAGCGAGCAATTGATCAAGCAGAGTTGATGGCTGAATGCCAAATCAGCAATGTATTTATCTCGCTGTCCGGTAAGCATATCGCAAGCCGAATTGAAAAAGGCATGGGCACTATTTCAGATGAAGAAGTGTCTCAAGACGATATGGATCGAGCGATCCATACCGCGAAATCGATTAAAATAGGTGATGAGCAGAGAATTCTGCACGTGATTCCACAAGAATTTACCATCGACTACCAAGAAGGCATTAAGAATCCACTTGGTTTATCTGGTGTTCGAATGGAAGTCAGTGTTCATCTAATTTCTTGCCATAGCGACATGGCGAGAAACATTATTAAAGCTGTTGAACGATGTGGTCTCACTGTAGAACAAATCGTGTTTTCAGGACTTGCCTCAAGTAATGCGGTAATTACTGACGACGAGAGAGAGCTCGGAGTATGTGTTGTTGATATTGGTGCCGGTACGATGGATATTTCCATTTGGACTGGCGGCGCACTGCGACACACAGAAGTCTTTTCCTACGCAGGAAATGCAGTAACCAGTGATATTGCCTTCGCTTTTGGCACGCCAGTGAGCGATGCTGAAGAGATAAAAGTAAACCATGGTTGCGCTCTGAGTGAGCTCGTAAGCAAGGATGATTCTGTTAACGTCCCTAGTGTAGGTGGCCGTCCATCGAGAAGTTTGCAAAGACAAACTTTGTCGGAAGTGATTGAACCACGTTACACTGAACTTATGGGTCTCGTTAACCAAACTATTGATACGGTTCAATTGCAGCTACGAGATGAGGGTATTAAGCACCACCTTGCAGCTGGCGTCGTTCTCACTGGTGGAGCGGCACAAATTGACGGATTGGTAGAGTGTGCGGAACGTGTTTTCCGCAATCAAGTTCGAGTTGGTAAGCCGTTAGAAGTTAGTGGCTTAACTGACTATGTTAAAGAGCCGTATCATTCTACGGCGGTTGGTTTACTTCATTACGCAAGAGATTGTCAGATAAGTGATGAGGGTGATTACAGCGAACCTAAGCGTTCAGCACCTTCTATGTCAGGTTTATTTGGTAAATTGCGTAATTGGATACAAAAAGAGTTTTAACCTGAGTTGCAGGAAAAAACGGAGATAACACATGTTTGAACCGATGATGGAAATGTCTGACGATGCAGTAATTAAAGTCGTTGGAGTTGGTGGCGGTGGCGGTAACGCTGTTGAGCACATGGTACGTGAGTCAATTGAAGGCGTAGAATTCATCAGTGTTAACACTGATGCTCAAGCTCTTCGTAAAACAAGCGTGAGCAGCGTGATCCAGATTGGTGGTGATATCACTAAAGGCTTGGGCGCTGGTGCAAACCCACAAGTAGGCCGTGATGCAGCTCTCGAAGATCGAGAAAGAATTAAAGAAGTTCTAACTGGCGCCGATATGGTATTTATCGCAGCTGGTATGGGCGGTGGTACAGGTACAGGTGCTGCTCCAGTTATTGCTGAAGTTGCGAAAGAGTTGGGTGTGCTAACGGTTGCTGTTGTAACTAAGCCATTTAGCTTTGAAGGCAAAAAGCGTTTAGCGTTTGCTGAGCAAGGTATCGAAGAGCTTTCTAAACATGTGGATTCTTTAATTACGATTCCAAATGAAAAGCTACTTAAAGTACTTGGCCGTGGCGTAACACTGCTAGAAGCTTTCGCAAGTGCAAATGATGTGCTTAAAAACGCTGTACAAGGTATCGCTGAGCTAATTACTCGCCCTGGTATGATCAACGTCGATTTCGCGGATGTTCGCACTGTGATGTCGGAAATGGGTCATGCAATGATGGGTAGCGGTATCGCAAAAGGTGAAGACCGTGCTGAAGAAGCTGCTGAAACGGCAATTTCTAGCCCATTATTAGAAGACATCGACCTAGCTGGTGCTCGTGGCGTTCTTGTTAACATCACTGCTGGCCTAGATATGCGCTTAGATGAATTCGAAACTGTGGGTAATACAGTTAAGGCATTCGCTTCTGATAACGCAACGGTTGTTATTGGTACTTCTCTAGACCCTGATATGACGGATGAAATCCGAGTAACTGTTGTTGCAACAGGTATCGGCACAGAGAAAAAACCAGATATTACTTTAGTTGCTGGTGGTAAAGCAAAAGTAGCGCCAACGCCTCAACCTCAAGTTGCTGTTCAAACAGCAGCAAAGGTGGAAGAGAAAGTGGCACAACCCTTGCAGGAAAAAACTGAGGTAAAACCTCAAGTTAAACCACAGCCAACAACGTCACCTGTTTCTTCAGGTACAGGCGCTAGCCAGAGTGCTGCACCTAAAGCTGAGAAAGAGAGCGGATATTTAGATATCCCAGCATTTTTACGACGTCAGGCTGATTAACAAATACCCAAAATTTGACTATCGTCGAATTAATGGTAAAATTCTCGGTCGGTAAATACTGACCGTGATTTGTAGCACTGATAACGAGGCAAGCAGATGATCAGACAACGTACTCTGAAAGAAATTGTGAAAACAACTGGTGTGGGTCTCCACTCTGGTCGTAAAGTCACACTTACTCTTCGCCCGGCAGCTGCAAATACAGGTATTGTTTATCGTCGTACAGATGTAAATCCACCTGTAGATTTCCCAGCTGATCCAGCATCAGTTCGTGACACTATGCTATGTACCGCTCTTGTTAATGACGAAGGCGTACGTATCTCTACAGTGGAGCACCTTAACGCAGCTCTAGCCGGAATGGGTATCGACAACATTATTGTTGAAGTAGATGCTCCAGAAATTCCAATTATGGATGGTAGCGCAAGCCCATTCGTATACTTGCTACAGCAAGCGGGTGTAGAAACACTGAATGCAGCGAAGCGTTTTATTCGAATCAAAAAGCCTATTCTTTTTGAAGATGGCGATAAATGGGCAGAGTTTGTTCCATTTAACGGCTTCCGTATGGACTTTGAGATCGACTTTAACCACCCTGCAATTGAATCCGATGAGCAACGTTTGTTGTTTGATTTCTCATCACAAGGTTTTGTGAAGCAGATTTCTCGCGCTCGTACTTTCGGTTTTATGCGCGATATTGAGTACCTTCAGTCTCAAAACCTAGTACTTGGCGGTAGCTTTGATAATGCTATCGTACTGGACGAATACCGAATTCTTAATGAAGAAGGTCTTCGTTTCGACAATGAGTTTGTAACTCATAAAGTATTGGATGCGATTGGTGACCTTTACATGTGTGGACACGCTATTATTGGTGAGTTCCGTGCATATAAATCAGGTCACGGCCTAAACAACCAACTTTTACGTGCAGTTCTTGCTGACGCAGAAGCTTGGGAATGGGCAACATTCGAAGAAGAAGCTGGCTCTCCAGTTGCTTTCGCAGAACCGGGTATGGTTCTAGCGTAATTGTTGTTTACAACAATATAAGATTTCAAAAACCAGGTCATCGGCCTGGTTTTTTTGTATCTATTTTCCAGATACAGTGTCGTTAACCTCCGGAAATTGCTGGCCAATGGGCCGTAGTCTGCTTAATCCATCAGCAATTAGAAAGAAAAGTTCCAAGCACATCAAACAAATGGTGTTCTAAATGGTCGTTAGTGTGAAAATTACTTACACTAAAGGGCATTAATTTTAACTCAAGCCTTGAAAACTCTACTCTCAAGTACAATATCAAAGATACTAGATTTATCTCAGTATCCTTGGTTAGTAACTGAAGACTAGTTCATAGCTAGTAGAGACTGACGGCATTTAAAATAGATCGCGGACGATCTGAGAACGAAGAGATTCCAAGCACATGATTACTAAGCTGCTGACAAAGGTAATTGGCAGTCGCAATGACAGAACACTGCGCCGCCTTAGAAAAATTGTAAAAGAAATTAATAACTACGAACCAACGTTTGAAGCACTTTCTGATGAAGAGCTAAAAGCAAAAACGGTTGAGTTTCGTGAGCGCTTAGATAAAGGTGAATCGTTAGATCAACTTCTACCTGAAGCATTCGCTACGGTACGTGAAGCGTCGAAGCGTGTTTACGGCATGCGTCACTTTGATGTGCAAATGATTGGTGGCATGGTTCTAAATGCTGGCCAAATTGCAGAGATGCGTACTGGTGAAGGTAAGACACTTACCGCAACCCTACCAGCTTATCTAAACGCGCTACCAAGCAAAGGTGTTCACGTAATAACGGTGAACGATTACCTAGCGAAGCGTGATGCGGAAACAAACCGCCCATTATTTGAATTCCTTGGCATGACTGTCGGCGTGAATGTGGCAAACATGGCTCCGCCAGAGAAAAAAGAAGCGTACCAAGCTGACATCCTATACGGAACAAACAACGAGTTTGGTTTTGATTACCTTCGTGACAACATGGCTTTCCGTGCTGAAGACCGAGTTCAACGTGAGCGCTTCTTTGCTGTAGTCGATGAGGTTGACTCAATCTTAATTGATGAAGCTCGTACTCCGTTAATTATCTCTGGCCCCGCTGAAGATAGTTCTGACCTTTATACGCGCATTAACACTCTAATTCCTTCTCTAGAGCGTCAAGATAAAGAAGATTCAGAAGAGTACCGTGGTGAAGGTCACTACACCATGGACGAAAAATCAAAACAGGTTCACCTGACTGAAAACGGTCAAGAATTTGTAGAAGAACTAATGGTCAAAAACGGCTTGATGGAAGAGGGTGACACACTTTACTCTCCAACCAATATCAGCCTATTGCACCATGTGAATGCTGCGCTTCGTGCACACGTATTGTTTGAGAAAAACGTCGACTACATCGTTACTGAAGAAGGCGAAGTGGTTATCGTTGATGAACATACTGGTCGTACTATGCCAGGTCGTCGTTGGTCTGAAGGTTTACACCAAGCTGTTGAAGCTAAAGAAGGTGTGAAGATTCAAAATGAAAACCAAACGCTAGCCTCGATTACATTCCAGAACTTCTTCCGACTGTATGAAAAACTGTCTGGTATGACAGGTACAGCTGATACAGAAGCTTTCGAATTCCAGTCTATCTACGGCCTAGAAACGGTGGTTATCCCAACCAACAAGCCTATGGTTCGTAACGATATGCCAGATGTGGTTTATCGTACTGAAGAAGACAAGTTCAATGCGATCATTGAAGACATCAAAGACCGTGTAGCGGCTGGTCAGCCATCACTGGTTGGTACAGTTTCTATCGAGAAATCTGAACTGCTGTCTAACGCATTGAAAAAATCAAAAATTAAGCACAACGTTCTAAATGCTAAGTTTCATGAAATGGAAGCTGAGATCGTTGCACAAGCTGGTATGCCTGGTGCGGTAACTATCGCAACTAACATGGCCGGTCGTGGTACCGATATCGTGTTAGGTGGTAGCTGGCAGGCACAACTTGAGAAGGTTGAGAACCCAACGAAAGAGCAGATCGATAAGATCAAAGCTGATTGGAGAATCATCCACGATAAAGTACTTGAGTCAGGTGGTCTACACATCATTGGTACTGAGCGTCATGAATCTCGCCGTATCGATAACCAGCTACGTGGTCGTTCTGGTCGTCAAGGTGATGCGGGTTCTTCTCGTTTCTACCTATCAATGGAAGATTCTCTGCTACGTATCTTTACGTCAGATCGTATGGCTGGTCTTATCCAAAGTGGTATGGACGAAGGCGAAGCGATTGAATCTAAGATGCTGTCTCGCTCAATTGAAAAAGCACAACGTAAAGTGGAAGGTCGTAACTTCGACATCCGTAAGCAGCTTCTTGAGTACGATGATGTAGCCAATGACCAACGTAAGGTTGTTTATGAGCTACGTGATGAACTGATGAGTTCAGATGACATCAGTGAAATGATCGAACACAACCGTGAAGATGTACTGGCGTCAGTTATTGATGAATACATCGCTCCTCAGTCTCTGGAAGATATGTGGGATATTGCGGGTCTGCAAGATCGTCTGAAGAACGACTTCGATCTAGACTTTGACATTCAAGGTTGGTTAGACGAAGACGACAAGCTTTATGAAGAAGCATTGCGTGAACGTATTCTTGGTATGGCGGTAGATTCGTACAAACAGAAAGAAGAAGTGGTTGGTGCTCAAGTGCTGCGTAACTTCGAGAAGTCTGTGATGCTACAAACGCTAGACGGTCTTTGGAAAGAGCACTTGGCTGCGATGGATCACCTTCGTCAAGGTATCCACTTACGCGGTTATGCTCAGAAGAACCCGAAACAAGAGTACAAGCGCGAGTCGTTTGAACTGTTTGAAGGCCTACTAGATGTACTGAAAACAGACGTTGTTACCATCCTTTCTAAAGTTCGCGTTCAGCAACAAGAAGAAGTTGAAAAGATGGAAGCTCAACGTCAAGCTCAAGCTGAACAAGCGGCGCGTCGTGCACAAGCACAACATGCAACGGCTGAAAACCAGCTAGCTGACGATGAAGCGGATGCGGCATCTCCACAAACGGTAGTACGCGATGAGCGTAAAGTGGGTCGTAACGAACCATGTCCATGTGGAAGTGGCAAGAAGTACAAACAGTGTCACGGTAAAATAGACTAAGTCTGGTGAATCGTTGCTGTAACGGATGATTGCAGTGTCGGAGGTACTCACTTACTAACGTAAGCTCCGTGCCTCCTCCTTGCACTCACCACGTCACAGCTTAGCTTCACACAAACTTATTGATAAAAAGAGTCGCTTAGGCGGCTCTTTTTGTATGTGAAAATAATAAGGTTTCGATAGCGTCATCCTCGAGAGTGAGGGACGAGCGAATCGGGGATCTTTCGAACTAACAAAAGAGCAGATTCCCTATCTAATTCGTTCCTCATTGTAGGGAATGACGCTAAGGACATAGAAGGAACACCAACACATGAAAAGAATCCACATTGTAGCTGGCATCATCTTCAATCAAGATAAGTCGCAGGTATTTATCACTAAGCGCCCAGACGACAAGCATAAAGGCGGCTTCTGGGAGTTTCCTGGAGGTAAGGTTGAAGTGGGTGAAACCATTGAACAAGCAATGACTCGTGAACTTGATGAAGAAATTGGTATCAAGGTGACTGAACAGTCTCTGTTTGAACACCTTGAGTTTGATTACAGTGATAAGTCGCTTGAGTTCGATTTCATCCTTGTGACCGATTTCGAGCAACAGCCTTATGGTAAAGAAGGGCAACAAGGTGAATGGGTCGATCTTGAATCATTGAATCAATACGCCTTCCCCGAAGCAAACGTGCCAATTTTAGAGCGAGTAATAAAAGAGTTTTCGTAATTGCTAGCCTGAGTTTGAGATTGTTGTTAGTTTAAAGAGATTAATCGAATGAACGTTACTGCGACAGATGAGCAGTGACGGTAACCAAAACAATGGAGATATTCGCAGTGGTAAGAATTGCAATTGCAGGAGCAGCTGGCCGTATGGGTCGTAACTTGGTGAAAGCCGCTCACCATAATTCAGAAGCAAGCGTTGGTGCTGGTTCAGAGCGTCCAGAATCATCTTTGGTCGGTGTTGACGTTGGCGAGTTATGCGGTGAAGGTCGTTTTGATGTGGCTCTAGTTGATGACCTTTCGAAAGCGGTTGAAGAGTTTGACGTGATCGTTGACTTTACCGCACCTGTAAGCACATTAGCGAATATTGAACTTTGTAAACGTCACGGTAAGAAACTGATCATTGGTACTACTGGTTTCTCCGAAGAAGAGAAGCAGGTTATTGATGCGGCTTCAAAAGAGATGGCTATAGTGATGGCACCGAACTATAGCGTTGGTGTGAACTTGGTTTTTAAGCTGTTAGAGAAGGCCGCTAAAGTGATGGGCGATTACTGTGATGTTGAAATCGTAGAGGCTCACCACCGTCATAAAGTCGATGCACCTTCTGGTACTGCGATTGGTATGGGCGAAGCGATCGCTGGTGCGATGGGCAATGAGCTAAACGATGTCGCTGTATGGTCACGCGAAGGCATTACGGGCGAGCGTACCAAAGATGAGATTGGTTTTGCGACAATCCGTGCCGGTGACATCATTGGTGAGCATACCGCAATGTTTGCTGATATTGGTGAGCGCGTTGAAATTACCCATAAAGCCACTGATCGAATGACCTTTGCTAATGGTGCGATAAAGGCAGCCGTTTGGCTAAATGATAAGCCAGCAGGCTTTTATACCATGACAGACGTCCTTGGTTTAAACGATCTATAAATAGATATTTATGCGCTGGCAATTGCCGGCGCTTTCTTTATTTGCCCCTTTTTTCTACTTAAACTCCTCTTGGTCACTTTCTTCTTATTCTCTAATTTTCCTGATTAGAACTGCATTTAGCTATTGTTTATCGCTACTTGGTTGTTGTTTTTGATTTAAAGCTTCAAATCTATATGTTTACTCATTGTATTTATCGATTGCGTTTTATTGGTGATATTTTTGCCATCTAATGGTGGGTGAAAATGACGGGCGAAAATTAGAAAATCGTAATATTCCTATTAATTGAGTATGAAAGTTGAACTTTTGAAGCTTTGATGGGGGAAATTGAATTAGTTCTTACAAATGTTTAATTTCTTTTGCGTTAAATGTTGACACGTATCACGCAGATCACTAAAATACCGCCAATTTGTCTAATTTCCATAAACACGCAGTTTTTGGTGTTTCAGGAAGGTAGATTTGCAAATTAAATCAATTTTAATGCATTTTTATTTCTGGAGGTTGTCTTGAAGAAGTCAGCACTACTCGTCCTAGAAGATGGGACAGTATTTCACGGTGAAGCCATTGGCGCTGTAGGTTCTGCAGTTGGTGAAGTCGTTTTTAATACCTCGATGACGGGGTACCAAGAAATCCTCACTGATCCTTCCTATTCTCAACAAATCGTTACCCTTACTTACCCTCACATTGGCAATACCGGAACCAATTCCGAAGACGAAGAATCTTCTTCAATCCACGCTCAAGGCCTTGTGATTCGCGATCTCCCTCTAATCGCTTCTAACTTCCGTAATGAACAATCCCTTTCTGATTACCTTAAGTCGCAAAACGTTGTTGGTATCGCTGATATTGATACTCGTAAGCTGACGCGTATTCTTCGTGAAAAAGGCGCACAGAACGGTTGTATCGTAGCGGGTAACAATTTAGACGAAGCTTTGGCTCTAGCTAAAGCAAAAGAATTCCCTGGCCTGAAAGGTATGGACCTTGCGAAAGAAGTTACAACAAAAGAAGCGTATCAATGGAAACAAGGTTCGTGGACGCTTACGGGTGGACTTCCTGAAGCGAAAGCAGACTCTGAATTGCCATACCACGTTGTTGCTTATGACTTCGGTGCAAAACGAAACATCCTACGAATGCTTGTTGACCGCGGCTGCCGCCTAACGGTTGTTCCTGCTGAAACTTCAGCAGAAGAAGTACTCGCTCTAAACCCAGATGGTGTTTTCCTTTCAAATGGCCCTGGTGACCCAGAACCATGTACTTACGCAATTGAAGCAACAAAAGTGTTCCTAGAAAAAGGTTTACCAATCTTTGGTATCTGTCTAGGTCACCAGATTCTTGCTCTTGCGTCAGGCGCTAAGACAGTGAAGATGAAGTTTGGTCACCACGGTGCAAACCACCCGGTTAAAGATTTAGATCGTGATGTTGTGATGATTACTTCACAAAACCACGGCTTCGCTGCTGACGAAGATACGCTTCCAGAGACATTACGAGCGACTCATAAGTCTCTATTTGATGGTTCTCTACAAGGTATCCACCGTACAGACAAACCAGCATTTAGCTTCCAAGGTCACCCAGAAGCAAGCCCAGGTCCAGAAGATGCGGCGCCGCTATTCGACCACTTCATTGAATTAATTAACCAGTCTGTTGCAAACAAACAAGACAAAGCGTAATCCGGAGTAGTAGATAATGCCAAAACGTACTGACATTAAAAGTGTTCTAATTCTAGGTGCTGGTCCGATTGTTATCGGTCAAGCATGTGAGTTTGATTACTCTGGTGCTCAAGCTTGTAAAGCACTTCGCGAAGAAGGTTACCGAGTTATTCTTGTAAACTCGAACCCAGCGACAATCATGACTGACCCAGACATGGCTGATGCGACTTACATCGAACCTATCCAATGGGAAGTGGTTCGTAACATCATCGCTAAAGAGAAGCCAGATGCAGTTCTACCGACAATGGGCGGCCAAACTGCACTTAACTGTGCGTTAGATTTAGAAAAATACGGCGTACTTGAAGAGTTCGGCGTAGAGATGATTGGCGCAACTGCTGACGCTATCGATAAAGCTGAAGACCGCTCTCGTTTTGATAAAGCAATGAAATCGATTGGTCTTGAGTGTCCAACGGCTGATACAGCGAAAACGATGGAAGAAGCTTACAAAGTTCAAGAAATGGTTGGCTTCCCTTGTATCATTCGTCCATCGTTTACGATGGGTGGTACAGGCGGTGGTATCGCTTATAACAAAGAAGAATTTGAAGAAATCTGTCGTCGTGGTTTGGACCTATCTCCAACTAACGAACTTCTTATCGATGAATCACTTATCGGTTGGAAAGAGTACGAGATGGAAGTGGTTCGCGACAAGAACGACAACTGCATCATCGTATGTGCGATTGAAAACTTTGACCCAATGGGTATTCACACGGGTGACTCAATCACAGTGGCTCCGGCTCAAACGCTGACAGACAAAGAATACCAACTAATGCGTAACGCTTCTCTAGCGGTACTGCGTGAGATTGGTGTTGAAACGGGTGGTTCAAACGTACAGTTTGGTATCAACCCGAAAGATGGCCGTATGGTTATCATCGAGATGAACCCACGTGTATCTCGTTCTTCTGCACTTGCTTCTAAAGCAACAGGTTTCCCAATCGCTAAGATTGCCGCGAAACTGGCTGTTGGCTTTACGCTAGACGAGCTAATGAATGACATCACTGGCGGCGCAACGCCAGCATCATTCGAACCAACAATCGACTACGTTGTAACTAAGATTCCTCGTTTTAACTTCGAGAAGTTTGCAGGTGCTAACGACCGTCTAACGACGCAAATGAAGTCGGTTGGTGAAGTTATGGCTATCGGCCGTAACCAACAAGAATCTCTACAGAAAGCACTTCGCGGTCTAGAAGTTGGCGCAACTGGTTTTGACGAAATGGTCGACCTAGATGCACCTGACGCTCTAACGACGATTCGCCATGAGCTTAAAGAAGCTGGTTCTGACCGTATTTGGTACATCGCAGATGCTTTCCGTGCTGGTATGTCAGTTGATGGTGTATTCAACCTAACGCAAATTGACCGTTGGTTCCTAGTTCAAATCGAAGATATCGTAAAACTAGAGCAAGAACTTAAAGCGAAAGGCTTTGCTGGTCTGAATAAAGACGAGCTAATGAAGCTTAAGCGTAAAGGTTTTGCTGATGCTCGCCTGTCTAAGATTCTAGGTGTGGCTGAAAGTGAAATTCGTCGTCTACGTGACCAATACGATATTCACCCAGTCTACAAGCGCGTAGATACTTGTGCGGCTGAGTTCTCTTCTGATACGGCTTACATGTACTCATCTTACGATGATGAATGTGAATCGAACCCAACAGACAAAGAGAAAATCATGATCTTAGGCGGCGGTCCAAACCGTATCGGCCAAGGTATTGAATTCGATTACTGTTGTGTACATGCATCTCTAGCACTACGTGAAGATGGCTACGAAACAATCATGGTTAACTGTAACCCTGAGACAGTTTCGACAGACTACGATACGTCTGACCGTCTGTACTTTGAACCAGTAACTCTGGAAGACGTACTAGCAATCGTTCGTGTTGAGAAGCCAAAAGGCGTTATTGTTCAGTACGGTGGTCAAACACCACTGAAACTGGCTCGTGAGCTTGAAGCTGCTGGCGTACCAATCATTGGTACTAGCCCAGACGCGATCGACCGTGCAGAAGACCGTGAGCGTTTCCAAGTTGCTGTTGACCGTCTTGGTCTTCTACAACCAGAAAACGCGACAGTAACAACAATGGAGCAAGCGGTAGAGAAATCTCGCGAAATCGGCTTCCCATTAGTTGTTCGTCCTTCTTATGTTCTTGGTGGTCGTGCGATGGAAATCGTATACGACGAGCAAGACTTACGTCGCTACTTCAATGAAGCAGTAAGTGTTTCAAACGAATCTCCAGTACTACTTGATAGCTTCCTAGATGATGCAATTGAAGTAGACGTTGATGCGATTTGTGACGGTGAGCGCGTTGTTATTGCGGGTATCATGGAGCATATCGAACAAGCGGGTGTTCACTCAGGTGACTCAGCATGTTCGCTTCCTGCTTACACGCTAAGCCAAGAAATCCAAGACGTAATGCGTGAGCAAGTTGAAAAGCTAGCGTTCGAGTTGGGTGTTCGTGGTCTAATGAACACGCAGTTTGCTGTTAAGAACAACGAAGTGTACCTAATCGAGGTTAACCCTCGTGCCGCACGTACAGTACCGTTCGTATCGAAAGCAACAGGCGCAGCAGTCGCTAAGATTGCAGCTCGTGTTATGGCGGGTCAATCGCTAGAGTCTCAAGGCTTTACGAAAGAAATCATCCCACCATACTACTCAGTGAAAGAAGTTGTTCTTCCGTTCAACAAATTCCCTGGTGTTGACCCACTATTAGGCCCAGAAATGCGCTCTACTGGTGAAGTTATGGGTGTTGGTGCAACGTTTGCTGAAGCATACTCTAAAGCTGAACTGGGTTGTGGCAACATCTACCCAGAAGGCGGCCGTGCACTTCTTTCTGTTCGCGAAGGCGACAAAGAGCGTGTTGTTGACCTAGCATCTAAGCTATCTAAGCTTGGCTACCAGCTAGACGCAACACACGGTACTGCAGTTATCCTTGGCGAAGCGGGTATCAACCCACGTCTAGTAAACAAGGTACATGAAGGTCGTCCTCACATTCTTGACCGTATCAAGAACAACGAGTACACGTATATTGTGAACACTGCGGCTGGCCGTCAAGCGATTGAAGATTCTAAAGTTCTTCGTCGTGGTGCATTGGCTGAGAAAGTGAACTACACGACTACGCTAAACGCTGCATTCGCGACTTGTATGGCGCACACTGCAGACGCGAAAACGTCAGTAACTTCAGTTCAAGAGCTACACGCACAAGTTAAAGCTTCTCAAGCTTAATTGACTCACGTGTATCGCTGTTAAGCGGATATAAATGCTCAAAGCCCACTCTTCGGAGTGGGCTTTTTTATGTCTGTTATCTGGTGATGGCTAAATGATGAAAATTTGGAATAGGTTACAATCTTGTGTTTCGTTGTTGATTGTTTGCTCACGGTGGTAAGTTGTCGCTACACGAGAATTTAAGGCGTTGGGTATATGGAAATCACTCTAGAAATATTGGCTATCTTGTTTGTTGTTGCAACGGCGGCAGGCTTTATTGATGCAATGGCTGGCGGCGGTGGATTATTGACTCTACCAGCATTGCTAGCGGCAGGAGTACCACCAACGCAGGCACTGGCCACCAATAAACTTCAAAGTTCTTTTGGCAGCTTCTCCGCCAGTTGGTATTTCGTACGCAATGGTATCGTGAACATAAAAGAGATGCGTCTTGCCATTCTCTGTACCTTTATCGGTTCTGCAATTGGCGCCGAGTTAGTCCAGCACATTGATGCGAGTTTACTGACTAGCGTGATACCGCTGCTGCTTATCGCTATCTCTCTCTATTTCCTGTTAGCCCCCCAAACTAGAGCGTCTAAAGGAAAGCAGAAGATCTCTGAGGCAATGTTTGCTTTGTGTATTGGTGGCGGTGTTGGCTTCTACGATGGCTTTTTTGGCCCAGGAACAGGTTCAATTTTCACGGTATGTTTTGTTGCTATCGGCCATTTCTCTTTAGTGGATGCAACGGCACGCACCAAGATACTTAACTTCACATCGAATATAGCCGCATTGATCTTCTTTATTTTGGCTGGCTTGCCAATTTGGGAATTAGGATTAGTGATGGCAGTTGGTGGCTTTATGGGCGCTCAACTTGGCGCTAAAGTAGTGGTGACAAAAGGGCAGAAGTGGATTCGCCCCCTTGTGATCGTGATGTCGATGTTAATGGCATCTAAACTGCTTTGGGAACAGCATCAACAATGGATTCTATCAGTATTTTAACTCGCGGAGATTGATAGCTGTTCGGCCTTACACAGATATGAATAGGTCGAATTAATCCCTCTAACTCTGGAAAGCTAAACAGGTATTGAGGCTCAATATTGAGTGTCTTTACGATAGAGAGCGGGATCAAAGCCGGGCCCGTTCCTCCCAACGCTAGCTGGGCTGCTGCGGTGTAGGCATCCATCTCCATCAAGGGTTTGATGCCGAACTTTTCAAGCACAGATAACTGATACGAGTTTGCTGGATTGGTCATATCGTTAGTGATCACCCTTGGAGGAAGCTCCGTTAACGGCGACTTACTTACTATGTAAAACGGCTCATCAAACAGGTGGAATGTCATCAATCCATGATGCGGCGGCAGTAAACCAGCACACAACCCCAAAGTCGCCTTGCCCGATTGCACTCGCTCGATAATTCTTGGTGTATGGTTAGTGGTGATGGTGATGTATTTATCTTGCTGGATAAATTTCCCCATCATTTTACCTAGATAACCTGCGATCAAAGATTTAGAGCTATCTAAGGTAATAAGGGTGGTGTCTTCCAACTCTTGTTGCTCGTAGATAAGCCCTCTAAGTTCATTGAATGCTGGGCCAATACTTTCGATGAGCGCGATCGCATCCGGCGTCAGTTTTATCTGTCGGCCACTCGGTTCTATGAGTTTCTTACCTAACTTCTTCTCTAAATTAGCAATCCGTTTGCTGACCGCTGATTGGCTGATATAAAGCAAACTGCCAGTGCGGCTCATGGTCTTTGCTTTGCTCAACACCAATAGAGTTTCGATTCCTTCGAGTAACATTGAGTGATATTCATGAAAGTTGGGAATGATTGTACCAAGTTACCTTAAACGCCATTCATTCTCTAGTCTGAGCTCATAGATATCAGACAAGCTAGGAGCTTTGAAGCTAGCTAGGTTCTTTTAACTAGGCTAGCGATGCGTTGCCCAAAATAGAAAGCGGTTTTAAGATCATTACTATGGATGTGATTATTGGTGCTCTCAGCCGTCTGATCATCACTGGCGACCAAACCAATACTAGAACCGGTGCGATTCAAACCTAAGTCATCGATATGCTTTGAGATATCAAGCCCTGCCCAAACCATGCCATGCTGACAAGCCAGAGTGAAAAAACTTAACAAGGTTTGTTGTTGTTCACCGTTCAGGCTACCACCAGTAGTGAAACCTGCAGCGAGCTTATTTCGCCATGCTTTCTTACAGTAGGTATCACTGCTCGCATCCATAAAGCTTTTAAACTGTGCGGCAGGTGAGCCCATGTAAGTTGGAGCACCAAAGATAATCGCATCACAGCTGTCTAATGCGTTGAGCTTGTCGTCATTGTCATACCTTCCTTCGACTATTTCAGACGAGAGGACTTCAATGAGCAGTGCTGAGTCAGGTTGTTGAGTGTTAATACCTTCAGCGATTGTCTCAGCGACTTGCTTGGTTGCTCCATTCTTAGAGAAGAAAACAATGCCTACTTTATTGATACTCATCTTGAGCTCCCTTTTACCAATGTTAGTAAATAAATTAGTTTATAAAGTTATTTGTTTATTAATATAGCCTGTGAATTGGATAAGTAAACAAAAAAGATTACTAACATAGTAATGAATGAGCTAACTAGAGTGTTAGGAAAGGAAGGGATCTTTGAATAATGGAAATAGAGGGGATAAGTGATTTGAAAGCGAATTAAAAAAGGCTCCTTTGCGGAGCCCATTTCTATTTTGTAACGCTAGCCTATTTGATAGCGAAGGTTGGCAATGACAAGTGCCAGCGAATAGCGCCAAGCCTAATTAATAGTGTCGTAAACACACCGGCTAAAAAGGCAGTTTCTGAGTCGTGCCCCATGGTAATTGCCATGGTATGGAAAGCGCCGCCAATGATACAAGCCGTTGCGTAGACTTCACTTCTTAGGATCATTGGGACTTCACGAGCAAGTACGTCACGGATAATACCGCCACCACAGCCTGTGATCACACCCATGATAATAGCAACCAATGCAGAATCTTGATAAATCAGTGCCTTCTCAACACCAATGCCAACAAACACCGCTAATCCAATCGCATCACATACTGGCAGGATCCACCAAGCCAGACGCTTTGGACGCCTTACTATAATCATGGTCAGTAAGCAGGTGGTAATGATGACCCAAAGGTAGGTGGTATCGGTGATCCAAAACACGGGAGTTGCACCCAATGCCATGTCACGAATTGTACCGCCGCCAATCGCGGTTACACTGCCTAAAACAGCGACACCAAAGGGATCCATCTTAAGACGGCCAGCGACAAATACGCCTGAGACAGCAAAAATGGCAGTGCCAAATAAATCGATAATATAAAGCAGCATGGAGTCCATGATACTGGTGCTCTTATGGTTGAAATTGTAGGGACAGGTCGGTGGCGAATTGTACGAAAAAACGCAGCAAATAGTTAGTGATTTTGCCTAGCTCTATCGAAGAAATCGCACACTTGTTGGATCGCTTTCAAAGTTCTTGTTGTCGGACGATTAATCCAATCAGAATTGAGTGACCAAATCTGATTTTGAGCGACTGCCGGGATCTCATCTTGCCAAGTTTGCCACATGGTTCCATTCTCAATCGCGTGCTGAGAAGTGAAGATCACTTGCGGCTTCCTTAATACAACTTGCTCAATGCCAACTTGCGGGTAAGGGGAAGCACTGTCTTCGAAAATATTGTGGCCGCCACAAAACTCAAACACCTCACTTGGCCAGTGCCCTTGAGCAACAGTGATGATCGGCTTTTCACTGAGCTGATAAAAGTAGTCTACGGGTTCGGCATCTTTATATTTTAGTCTCAATGCGTTGAGTTGTTCTTTGTATTGCTTGGCATTATTTTCGCCAATACTCGGATCACTGGAGTATTGGCTGAGTTGTTCAATATTGGTCGCAATGCTGTCTAGGCTTTTAGTTTTCGAGTAGTAAATATTAAACCCAAATTGCTCTAGTTTCGCGAGTTCTCTGGGCGGATTCCCAGCTGGCCACGCGAGAATCAGATCGGGTTGCAGGGCGATGATCTTCTCAACCTTGATGCCTTGGTAATTCGCCACTTTCTCTAGCTGGTCAGCTTGTGGTGGGTAATCACTTCGCTCACTCACCGCAATCAAGTTATCACCTAAACCAGCACTGTACGCAAGCTCGGTTGCGTGAGGAGCAAGGCTGATAACACGTTCGGCTGTTGCTACTTCTGTCGCAAATGAAGTGGATGCCCACAAACTGAAGCCGAGAGTGAACGCGAGGGCGGTACATCGTGTAACAAGTTGAGAGGGTTTCACTTTAAATCCCTTGGTGAATAATGAGTAAGGCTAGGCTTTGTAAGAATATCCAAATCGCGATGCGACCAAAAAGCAGCTTTTGAACCTGAGATAAGTGCAGCGCTGAAGGTGCGATTCTGCCGCCTAATTTTGCTCGAATGGCTTTGGTATTGTCGTAAATAGCAGGACCGCCCAGTGACAGCTCAAGCTTGTTGCCGACAGCGGTAATCAACCATGCTGGGCCGGGTAATGGCCAAGAGCGACTCTGAACGAGCATCATCTTAAACGTGTGAGAGGCTTTATCACCGCATACGATCATTAGGGCAAATAAACGCATGGGTATAAACTCGAGGGTAGCGACGATTTTGATGGCTGTTGAGCCAAAAGGTGAGAACTGCTTACGACTTGGTGACCAAGCTCGAGCTAACTCGACAATCAGGCGATACAGCAACGCCGCGATGCCACCACCAATGGCGTACCAAAACAACACACAAACCACATTGCGGCCGTAGCCCATAATGATGGTTTCAGCTCCAGCTTTGCCGAGGCCAAGTGATGAAAGTGATTCGGTTTGACGATTGACAATTGGAGCCAGTAACTGGCGAGCGGCGGCTTTATCTTCTCGACCAAGTGCTTTGATCAGTTGGTTAGCCAGCTTTTCATTGTTACGCCAATCAATGGCGAGCAGTAACAAAGCCAGTTGGAACAGTTGAGTCTGCCAAACCAGAGGTTGCAGAGCCAAGAGAATAATCAGAGTTGGGAATACCATTAACCCCCAAGCTAATGTGCCAGAGATTAGGCTTTGGGAATAGTTTTGGTTGTTATTAACCTTGCTTGCTAAAATCTCAGCAAACTTATGCCATAAGATCGTGGGGTGTACGGCATGGGGGATAGGTAAAATCAAATGAAAAAGCAGTGCTCCCCACATTACAAGGAGCACGCCATTTGCAAATACCTGATCAAACAGTGTTTGCATGTCTAGTCGCTTACTTTAGTAGGGCAACCATCTTGATAACCATCTCAGAAGAGCTTTGCGCTGCTAGTGGCAGGAACTCTTCGAAACTCATTGGTGATTCTTTGTCTGCAACGTCAGAGATTGCACGAACAACCACGAATGGTACTTGGAATTGGTGACAAGCTTGAGCGATAGCAGATGCTTCCATTTCTACAGCAACCACTGATGGGAAGTGCTTACGGATGAACTCTTGGCGTTCTGCTGTACATACAAATGCGTCTCCAGTACAGATAAGGCCACGAACAGCGTGTTTATCTTCCATTTGTGCTAGTGCTTGTTCAGCAACAGCCATCAGTTTGTCGTCAGCTTTGAACGCTGCAGGTTGACCTGCCATTTGGCCGATTTCGTAACCGAAAGCTGTAACGTCTGCATCGTGGTGACGAACTTCAGTAGAGATAACCACATCGCCAAGGTTCAGTGTTGAATCAAAACCGCCAGCAGAGCCAGTGTTCAGAACGACATCTGGTTGGTATTCGCTTAGTAGGATTGAAGTACCAACAGCAGCTGCTACTTTACCAATGCCAGATTGAAGCAAAACAACGTCAACACCATTTAGCTGACCAGAGAAAAAGGTACAACCGCCTTTATTAACTTCAGTAATGTCTGAAATTGCTGCTTTTAGGATCGCAACTTCTTGCTCCATTGCGCCAATGATGCCGATTTTCATGTGTAGTCTCTTAATAAAAATTATTTAAACAGTAGAGCGAAATTGTAGCATGGAAGAGAAGTGTCGAGCGACAGCCCAGAAGCACTTCTCATCCGAATACAGACGATTTATCTGTGTATTCTTTTATCTATTTGATTAAGCCTTCGCTTTTCAAGCTAGCACGAAGTTGTTCAGCACGTTTTCGGTTCACACCAAAATCAGAATGGCCAGTACGAGATTCAGAACGCACGATCAGTTTGCCATCAGTGATCTTAAGCTCTAAGTCATCGACAAAGCGCATGATACGCGAGGTGCATTCAACACGTAGGTAGTCTTCCGTTTTACTGGCTGTTTTCGAACCTGGTAAGGTCAGCGCAACTTGCTCAATGGCATCTAAGTTTGCTGAATCTGATAACTCAAACGAGGCCAATGCATGCTGTTCACGGTCATCTTGAGTTGAAACGCAGTTTGGTTTGTCTCCACAAGGTGATGAAGTTCTGTCTTTCATGTCCGTGATTCCTTGGCTGCAAGCGGTTAGAGTTAAAAGAGATAGAGAAAGGAGAGCGGCTTTTTTCATAGTGTTTCCTATGGCTTGTTTTTAATTCTAATTGTAGTTATCGGTATTGGCTTATTTGTAATTGTTTTACGTATTTTCGTGATGCTTGTGATAAACGAATTTAATTCAAAAAAGGATCCATCATTGGATCCTTTTTTTATAGTAACGAATTGAGTAATAAAGGAAACCCTATACCAATCACACTTCTAGGTAGTCCAAGATCCCTTCTGCGGCTTTACGGCCTTCATCGATAGCGGTCACCACTAAGTCAGATCCTCGAACGGCATCGCCACCGGCAAATATCTTGCTGTTGGTGGTTTGGTATTGAAACTCTTGTTTGCCGGGAGCTTTGATGCGCCCCCATTGGTCGAGCTCTACACCAAATGGTTCTAGCCATTCCATCGCATGAGGTTGGAAACCAAACGCCATGATCACAGCATCGGCTTCAAGAACATGCTCACTGCCTTCAACGGGTTCAGGGCGACGACGGCCGGCCTCATCCGGTTCACCCAAGGCTGTTTTCACCACTTTTACGCCAGTCACATGACCGGATGAATCGGTTTCCAGTGCTAATGGTTGAAGGTTGAACATGAACTTCACGCCTTCCTCTTTTGCATTTTTCACCTCACGGCGAGAGCCCGGCATGTTTGCTTCATCTCGGCGATAAGCACAAACAACATTAGCAGCGTGTTGACGAATCGACGTTCGGACACAGTCCATCGCGGTATCACCACCACCAAGCACAACCACTTTCTTGCCTTTCATGTCGATGAATGGCGTTGGGTTATCCAGTTCCATGACCTTGTAGGTATTGGAAACAAGGAAGGGTAGGGCATCATAAACGCCCGGTGCTTCTTCGTTGTCTAACCCAGCACGCATATTTTTATAGGTGCCGACACCTAAGAAAACGGCATCATAGTCATCGACCAGTTGTTGCAGTTGAACGTCTTTACCGACTTCGGTATTCATCTTAAATTCGACACCCATACCACTAAAGATACGGCGGCGGTTTTCCATGATGCCTTTCTCTAGTTTGAACGATGGAATACCAAACGTCAGTAGGCCTCCGATCTCTGGGTAGCGGTCAAATACCACGGCCTTCACACCGTTTCGAACTAAGATATCCGCTGCAGCAAGGCCTGCTGGGCCTGCGCCGATGATAGCGACCTTTTTGTCGGTCCATTCAACGTGAGACATATCTGGCTTCCAGCCCATCTCAAACGCTTTGTCGTTAATGTACTTTTCAATATTGCCTATCGTTACTGCGCCGAAATCATCATTGAGGGTACAAGATCCTTCGCACAGTCGATCCTGAGGGCAAACTCGTCCACACACCTCAGGCAAGCTGTTGGTTTGGTGAGACAGTTCAGCCGCTTCGATAATGCGTCCTTCATTGGCAAGCTTGAGCCACTGAGGGATGTAGTTATGAACAGGACATTTCCATTCACAGTAGGGGTTACCACAGTCTAAACAGCGGTCGGCCTGTGCCTTAGCTTGTTGTTTCGTGAAAGGTTCGTAGATCTCTACAAACTCAATCTTACGTATCTTGATTGGTTTCTTCGCTGGGTCTACGCGATTCACATCAATAAATTGGTATACATTCTGGCTCATGATTGGCTCCTTCCAATTATTGCGCTTGAACACGAAGTTCAGCAGAGCTGCGGCTTTGGTGACCGAGCAAGGTGTTAAGATCCGCCGTCTTCGGCTTCACTAGGTAGAACTTTGGAATCCATTCATCAAAGTTCGCCAGAATAGCTTCAGCGTGTACTGAGCCTGTTTCTTCTAAGTGTTCTGCAATTAAGCCACGCAGATGTTCTTGGTGGATAAATAGGTCAGACAGAGAAAGTGCTTCGACCGACTCGTTGTTCACTCGGCCTTGGAAGTCTTCATTCTTATCCATCACATAAGCAAAACCACCCGTCATACCGGCACCGAAGTTCACTCCGGTTGCGCCAAGAATGGCAACAATACCGCCTGTCATGTATTCACAAGCGTTGTCACCTGCACCTTCAATCACCGCAACGGTACCTGAGTTACGTACGCCAAATCGCTCGCCTGCAGTACCCGCAGCGAACAGCTTGCCTCCGGTTGCGCCATACAAGCAGGTATTGCCGATGATGGTCGCTTCGTTACAAGTAAAGGCTGTGCCTTGGTGAGGTTTGATTACTACTTTGCCGCCCGCCATGCCTTTGCCGACATAGTCATTGGCATCACCAGTTAGATACAGCTCTACGCCGCCGGCGTTCCAAACCGCAAAGGATTGGCCTGCGGTGCCATCGAGATACAACTTAATTGGTGAACCCGCCATACCTTGGTTACCGTAACGTTTGGCAATTTCGCCAGAGATACGAGCGCCAATCGAGCGATCGGTGTTGATCACGTTGTAGTAAAGGCTGGTGGATTGACGTTTCTCAATCGCATCTATTGCGTCATCAAGGATCTGTTGGTTGAGCTGAGCCTTATCAAAGGGTGCGTTTGGCTCGGTCCAAAACAGTGGGTGACCTTCTGGAGATACTGGAGCTTCGAGTATTGAAGATAGATCGAGTTTGCTCTGTTTCGCCGTGAGGCCTTGAACGGCTTCAAGTAGATCCGTGCGACCAATCAGATCAGTAAGTTTCTCTACGCCAAGTTCTGCAAGGTACTGGCGAACTTCATCGGCTAGGCCGGTAAAGTAGTTAACCACCATGTCTGGCAGGCCTTTGAAGTATTCGCGGCGTAGGGTTTCATCTTGAGTCGCAACCCCCGTTGCACAGTTGTTTAGGTGACAAATTCTTAAAAACTTACAACCCATTGCGACCATTGGCGCGGTACCAAAACCAAAGCTCTCTGCACCTAAAATCGCGCCCTTGATAACATCAAGGCCGGTTTTTAAACCACCATCGACTTGCAGGCGGATCTTATGACGAAGCCCATTGGCGACGAGTGCTTGTTGAGTTTCGGCTAAGCCAAGTTCCCAAGGACAACCTGCGTATTTCACTGAAGTCAGTGGGCTTGCCGCGGTACCACCGTCGTAACCGGAGATCGTAATCAAGTCGGCATAAGCTTTCGCCACGCCTGTGGCAATGGTGCCCACACCCGGTTCAGATACTAACTTCACTGAAACCAAGGCTTTAGGGTTAACTTGTTTAAGGTCGAAAATCAGCTGCGCCAGATCCTCGATAGAATAAATATCGTGATGTGGAGGAGGAGAGATCAGAGTCACGCCCTGAACTGAGTATCTCAGCTTAGCGATTTCTGCCGTGACTTTATGGCCCGGTAGCTGACCGCCTTCTCCTGGCTTCGCACCTTGTGCGACTTTGATTTGCAGAACATCCGCATTGGTTAAGTAATGTGGCGTCACACCAAAACGACCGGATGCTATCTGTTTGATACGCGAGTTACGATCTGTCCCAAAGCGTCGTGGATCTTCACCACCTTCACCAGAGTTGGAGTAACCACCCAAGCGGTTCATCGCCATGGCCAGCGCTTCATGAGCTTCTGGGCTCAAGGCTCCAATCGACATCGCTGCAGAGTCGAAGCGCTTAAAGAGATCGCTACTCGGCTCGACTTGTTCTAGTGGCAGAGGTTGATCGGCTTTTTTGAGGCTCATTAAGTCGCGTAGCATAGCAGCAGGGCGAGCATTAACTTGCTTCGCAAAAGATTGATAATCTGATGTTTCGCCTGTCTTTACGGCGGTTTGCAAGGTACTGACTACGTCTGGGTTGTAGGCGTGGTATTCGCCGCCATGTACGTATTTGAGCAAGCCACCATGTTCCAGTGGTTTACGTTTAGTCCATGCTTTACGAGATAGATTATAGATATCTTGTTGGAAGTCGCTAAAGCTAGCACCTTGGATACGAGTCGTTACACCACGGAAACACAAATCAACGACATCGGTATGCAAACCGACCGCCTCAAATAACTGTGAGCAGCGATATGAAGCAATTGTCGAGATACCCATCTTCGACATGATCTTATACAGACCTTTGTTGATGCCGTTTTGGTAATTTTGCAATGCAGTGCGATAGTCTTTATCTAATGAACCATCGTCCAACATTTTGCCCAGAGCTTCATAAGCGAGATACGGGTAAACCGCGGTGGCACCAAAACCAAGCAATACTGCAAATTGGTGTGGGTCACGTGCGGTTGCTGTTTCAACCACGATGTTAGCATCACAACGTAGGTTGGTGTCTGCGAGTCGAGTTTGTACTGCACCGACAGCCATAGCTGCTGGAACGGGTAGCTTACCTTTCTCTAAACCTTTGTCTGAAAGCACAACCAAAACGGCGCCGTCACGTACATCTTGAACCGCACGATCACATAAGTCGTTGATGGCTTGTTCGAGATCTTTTTCTGCTGGATCATAATGCATGCTAAGAACCGTATGACCATAATGCTTTTGATTTAATTGCAGAAGTTGCTGCATATCAGAATAAAGCAGAACGGGCGAATCAAACGTCACACGGTAAGCATGCCCATCGGTTTCACAGAACACATTCATCTCTTGGCCGATACTAGTTGCCAGAGACATCACGTGTTTTTCACGCAAAGGATCAATCGGTGGGTTGGTGACTTGAGCAAACTTCTGACGGAAATAGTCGGTAATGAGGCGCTCTTTAGAAGACAGCACAGCCATTGGCGTATCGTCGCCCATAGAACCGACCGCTTCTTGTCCCATGTCACCGAGTACACGCAGTACTTGGTCTGACTCTTCGTTGCTCATTGCAAACTGTTTTTGATAGGTCTTTAGGGTGTCATCATCAAAATTACGCTTACCGACTTGGTCATCTGCTAGTGCGGAAAACGGTGTTAATTTGTGAACGTTCTTATCCATCCACTCTTTATATGGGTGACGGCCTTTAAGGTCATTGTCGATCTCGTTCGACTGCCATAGCTTACCGCGACGCGTATCAATAACGAGTAATTCACCAGGGCCAACACGTCCTTTCTCTGCCACTTCGTCTGGCGCATAATTCCAGATACCGACTTCAGATGCCAGGGTGATCAAGTTGTCTTTGGTTATCACATAGCGAGCAGGGCGTAAGCCGTTTCTGTCGAGGTTACATGCAGCATAACGGCCGTCAGACAGTACGATACCCGCAGGGCCATCCCACGGTTCCATGTGTTTTGAGTTGAAATCGTAAAAGGCACGAAGCTCAGGATCCATGTCTGGGTGGTTTTGCCAAGCGGGCGGCACAAGCATACGCATCGCTCGGAACACATCCATACCACCGGCAAGGAATAGGTCGAGCATGTTGTCTAAGCTTGAGGAGTCTGATCCTGTCTCATTCACAAAAGGTGCGGCCGTTTGTAAATCGGGCAGCAGCGGCGAAGAGAATTTATAGGCACGAGCCTTGGCCCATTGACGGTTGCCTTCAATGGTATTGATCTCACCATTGTGCGCCAAATAGCGGAATGGTTGAGCCAATGGCCAACGCGGTTGTGTGTTAGTTGAGAAACGCTGGTGGAACAGACATATTGCTGATTCCATACGTAAGTCAGCAAGATCGAGGTAAAATCGCGGAAGATCGGCAGGCATACACAAGCCTTTGTAGACCATGACTTGAGTCGACAGGCTACAAATATAGAAATCTTTGTCTTCGTTGATCTGCTTTTCGATTCGACGGCGAGCGATATAAAGGCGTCGTTCAATATCGCGTTCACGCCAACCCGCAGGGGCCGAGATAAACACTTGTTGAATATTGGGAACAGAATCTTTGGCGATTGGGCCTAAAACATCGGTGTTGGTTGGCACGACACGCCAGCCCGCTACGGTTAAAGTCTCTTGAGCTAGCTCTTTATTGACGATGTCTTGCGCCGATTGCGCTTTGATTGGATCTTGACTGAAGAAAATCATGCCGACAGCGTATTGCTTGCCGAGCTTGAAGTTATTCTCTTCAGCAATAATTCTGAGGTAAGAGTCTGGCTTTTGTAGCAATAAGCCACAGCCATCTCCTGTTTTACCATCCGCGGCGATACCACCACGGTGTGTCATGCGATCGAGGGCTGAAATAGCAGTTCGTACCAACTTATGACTCGGTTGGCCTTCCATTTGCGCTATTAAACCAAATCCACAGTTGTCTTTTTCAAGACTAGGATCATATAGAGCCATTGCAATTCTCCCTTTTGCTTCGCTGTCATCCAGACAGTAAATGACTAACTATTCATGTACTTGTTATTTTTTATGAACTTATAGTTTGTTTTTAGCTAGCTAAAACGTTATTGGTTGTGTTAACAAAACCGATTGGTTTTATTTTCATCAGCTTTACAACGTATAGCTAATTGTGTTTAAGGTCAAGTTCATGGTTAATTATCATGTGTAAACGCGATTAGCCACGTAATAATCTAAAATAGTCGATGAAGATCAATGAGATATAAAAGCTAGATGTTAACGAGATTTAACATGTTCAGCAGGAGTGATTGAGAAAGAGTGAAAGGCCAGATAGAAAAAAGGCTAGCATCGAGTGCTAGCCAAATATAAAAGTTAGGAAGGGTGTTGCTTTTTCCCTAGGCTAACGTCAACGACATTAGCCCGAGAAATATTATGCGGAAAGCATGAGTGAATCAGCTTTCGCTTCTAAGTTTGAGTTACCCATTAAGAAGTCATCAATGGCAATTGCACATTCACGGCCTTCGTTAATACAACGTACAACCAGAGACTGGCCAGTACGCATATCACCAGCAGCGAAAACGCCTTTCTGGTTCGTCGCATAACCTTCAGAGGCCACGTTGCCGCGCTCGTCCAGTTTAATGTCTAGCTGAGCCAGTACACCTGTTGGTTCTGGGTGTAAGAAGCCCATCGCTAGAAATGCCATATCACAAGGGATAACACGTTCAGAGTTTGCTACTTCATCAAAACCTGGACGTTCACCTGGTTTTGCATCTTGCCAAACGATGTCAGCAATGCGAAGTCCGGTTACATTACCGTTATCGTCAGAGATGAACTCTTTAGTCAGGATGTTCCAATGACGTTCACAACCTTCTTCGTGAGAAGTGGTGGTCTTCATGATCATTGGGTATTGAGGCCAAGGCATATTAGCAGGGCGCTTCTCTGGCGGGATCGGCATGATCTCAACCTGAGTAATGCTTGCTGCTTTATGACGATTTGATGTGCCCACACAGTCAGAACCCGTATCACCACCACCAATAACCACAATGTGCTTATCTTTAGCGTGAAGCTCTTCTGTTTTTAGGTCTAAGTCGTTGGCACGGCGGTTATTTTGACCAAGGAATTCCATGGCAAAGTGAACGCCTTTCAGCTCACGACCTGGGATTGGCAAGTCACGTGGAACCGTAGAACCACCCGTTAGCAATACCACATCAAACTCTTGGCGTAGCTGTTGAGCATTAACATCAACACCGATGTGTTGGTTCACTTTAAACTCAACGCCAGCTTCAGCCATTAGGTTGATCTTACGATCAATCACATCCATACCCAGTTTGAAATCTGGGATACCGAAACGCAGTAGGCCACCCACTTTCTCGTCACGTTCAAATACCGTCACAGAGTGACCGGCACTGTTTAGTTGCTCAGCAGCAGCTAGACCAGCGGGGCCTGAACCGATAACGGCAACGGTTTTACCCGTACGTGAACGAGGTATTTTAGGTTTTGCGTACCCTTCACGGTACGCAGTTTCTACAATTGTTTTCTCGATATTACAGATAGTGATTGGGTCTTGGTTGATACCAAGAACACAAGCGCTTTCACAAGGAGCTGGGCACACACGACCTGTAAATTCAGGGAAGTTATTGGTAGAGCTTAGAATATTCCAAGCTTCTTCCCAGCTGTCACGGTAAACCGCATCATTGAATTCTGGGATGATGTTACCAATTGGACAACCGTTGTGACAGAAAGGTACGCCACAGTCCATACAACGAGATGCTTGAGTATTGATCTTTTCACCAAACTCTTCGTTAAGTACGAACTCTTTGTTGTCTTCAATTCGAACTGACGGGTCGAGCTTCTTTGGAAGCTCACGACCGTGTTCTAAAAATCCAGTAGGCTTACCCATTATACTGCCTCCACTTCTTCCGTTTGTGCCTGTTGTGCTTCAGCTTTACGCTTTTGAAGAACCGCTTTGTAGTCACGTGGCATTACTTTAATTAGTGATGCAACACTTACTTCAAAGTTGTCTAGGAAAGACTGAGCAACTTCACTTCCTGTGAATTCAACATGCTTAGTTAGCATATCTAGTAGAAGATCTTTATCTTCTTGTTCAATTGGATCTAGGTCGACAAGTTCTGCGTTGAGCTTGGTTTCGAAGTCGCCTGCTTTATCCCAAACATAAGCGACACCGCCACTCATACCTGCAGCAAAGTTACGGCCTGTTGAACCAAGGATAATTGCCGCGCCACCTGTCATGTATTCACAACCGTGGTCACCAACACCTTCAACAACAACCTTCGCACCAGAGTTACGAACACAGAAACGTTCGCCAGCCATACCGCGAATGAAAGATTCACCTGAGGTTGCACCGTAGAAACATACGTTACCGACCACGATATTATCTTCCGCGACGATAGTAGATTTCGCATCTGGGTACAGTACCAACGTACCGCCAGACAGACCTTTACCCCAGTAATCGTTCGCGTCGCCTTCTACTTCGAACTTAACGCCTTTCGCAAGGAACGCACCGAACGATTGACCGGCACTACCGTGGAACTTAACGTTCATTGGTTGCGGTAAACCTTGGTCTTTGTAAACTTTCGAGATTTCGTTCGATAGCATCGTGCCTGCTGAACGGTCCGTGTTGATGATAGGGAACTGAGCGGTAACCGCTTCACCTTTCTCAAGCGCTGGGATTGCAGCCTGAATCAACTTACGGTCTAGAACGTCTTCAAGATTATGATTCTGTGTTGTCTGGTTGTAGATACCATCTTCTGCACGAGCCTGCTCAATGTGCAGTACTGGTGTTAGATCTAGGTTCTTGTACTTCCAGTGACCGATGTCATCACGAACTTTAAGTTTGTGCGATTGACCAACCATCTCATCAATAGAGCGGAAGCCAAGTTCAGCCATTACTTCACGTAGACCTTCAGCCATGTATTGGAAGAACGTTACTACGTCTTCTACGCGGCCGTCGAAACGCTCACGAAGAGATTTGTTCTGTGTTGCGATACCAACAGGACATGTATTCTTGTGACACTTACGCATCATGATACAGCCTTCAACAACTAGAGCAGCTGTTGCTACGCCCCATTCTTCAGCGCCAAGTAACGTTGCGACTGCAAGGTCACGTGGTGTTTTCATCTGACCATCAGACTGAACAACGATACGGTTACGTAGGCCGTTTTTCAGTAGTGTTTGGTGCGTTTCCGCTAGACCCAGTTCCCAAGGCAGACCTGTGTGACGGATAGAAGACATCGGAGATGCACCCGTACCACCATCAAAACCTGCGATAAGTACTACGTCAGCTTTCGCTTTTGCTACACCTGATGCAATCGTACCTACGCCAGCTTCTGATACTAGCTTCACGTTGACACGGCCGTTACGGTTCGCGTTTTTCAGATCGTAGATCAGCTGAGCCAAATCTTCGATTGAGTAGATATCGTGGTGTGGCGGTGGAGAGATAAGACCTACGCCCGGAGTCGAGTGACGTGTTGCACCGATCCAATCATCAACCTTATCACCAGGTAGTTGACCACCTTCGCCAGGTTTCGCACCTTGAGCCATCTTGATTTGCAGCTCATCAGCGTTAGATAGGTAGTAAGACGTTACACCAAAGCGACCAGAAGCCACCTGTTTGATTGCTGAACGTTCCCAGTCACCGTTTTCTTTGCGTTCGAAACGTGCTGGATCTTCACCACCTTCACCTGAGTTTGATTTCGCGCCAATGCGGTTCATTGCAACAGCCAGTGTTGAGTGAGCCTCATGTGAGATTGAACCAAAGCTCATTGCACCTGTTGCGAAACGCTTAAGGATTTTTTCAATAGGTTCTACTTCTGCTAGAGGAATAGAGCCTGCTGGGTTCTTGATGAAATCAAGTTGGCTACGTAGTGTTGCTGCGTTGTCGCCTTGAGCATCAACGGCGTTCGCGTACTTTTTGAATTGACCGTAATCTTTGTTACGCGTCGATTCTTGAAGTAGAGAAATCGTCTCTGGGTTGAATAAGTGTTTCTCACCACGTTGTTTCCACTGGTAAACACCACCAACATCAAGAATCTGTGCTGGGATTTCACGAGCAGGGTAACCAACACGGTGACGTACTAGGACTTCGCGTGCGATATCATCGATCGTTAGACCTTGAATACGAGAAACGGTACCTGTGAAGTATTTTTCAACCACTGATTTGCTGATACCAAGAGCTTCAAAAATTTGAGCGCCGTGGTAAGACTGCAGGGTAGAGATACCCATCTTCGAGAAGATCTTCAGTAGACCGCCGTTAACACCTTTACGGTAGTTATCGAATAACTCACGTGGATGAACGTTTGGATCTAGCTTCTTAGTACGTTGCAGTTCAACAATCGTTTCGATCACTAGGTATGGGTTAACTGCGTTTGCACCGTAACCGATTAAGGTTGCAAAGTGGTGCGTTTCACGCGCGTCACCCGTTTCAACCACGATGTCACACTTAGCACGTAAACCTTTACGGATTAGGTGGTGGTGAACAGCGCCAACCGCCAGCATTGCTGGGATAGCTGCGTGGTTTGAGTTAACCGCACGGTCAGTCAGTAGAATGATAGAGTAACCATCAATAACCGCATCTTCCGCATATTGGCAGATACGTTTAAGTGCGCGCTCTAACTTACCTTGGTCGCCATTTGCTTGGAATACGATATCCAGCGTCTTCGATTGAAGGTGCTCGTTATCGATTGCACGCAGTTTCTCTAACTCTGAGTTAGAAAGAACAGGAGACTCAAGTTCTACTTTTTGACAGTGTTCAGGTGTTTCAGCAAGTAAGTTCTGATCTTTACCTAGGTAAGTGTTCAGAGACATAACCATACGCTCACGAATCGGGTCGATCGGCGGGTTAGTTACTTGTGCAAACAACTGCTTAAAGTAGTTTGAAAGGTGCTGCGATTGATGAGAAAGAATCGCTAGCGGCCAGTCAGCACCCATTGCAGAAAGTGGCTCGTAGCCTGTTTTTGCAAGAGGGAGAATGATTTCGTTTACTTCTTCAGAGCTCACACCAAACGATTGTTGTTTGTGTAGCAGTTTCTCTGGAGAAGGTTGGTTAAATTCGTTGCTCGCATCCGGTAGCTTTTTCAAGCTCAGAAGATTCTCTTCAACCCATTTTTCGTAGGGTTGCGATTTAGCGATGCCGTCTTTCACTTCTTCATCAGAAATGATGCGGCCTTGCTCAAGGTCAGCAACGAAAATACGACCAGGCTGTAGACGACCACGGTATTCAACGTTTTCTGGTGCGATTTCAACTACGCCAGATTCAGACGCCATCACTAGGAAGTCGTCTTTAGTTACTGTGTAGCGAGAAGGACGCAGACCGTTACGGTCAAGCGTTGCACCAACTTGAACACCATCGGTGAAACATACTGATGCCGGGCCATCCCATGGTTCCATTACGTTCGCGTGGTACTGGTAGAACGCGCGACGAGTTGGATCCATGTTTTTGTTTTCTTGCCATGCTTCCGGGATCATCATCATCAATGCATGCGGCAGAGTACGACCAGACAGAACCAGAAGCTCAAGTGCCATATCGAAGTTTGATGAATCCGAGCTACCTTCCTGACAGATAGGCAGTAGCATGTCGATTTCAGCTTGTGTGAACAGATCCGATTCAAGGATAGCTTCACGTGCTTTCATCCAGTTTAGATTGCCGCGAACCGTATTGATTTCGCCATTATGCGCAATGTAACGGAAAGGCTGAGCTAGACGCCAACGTGGGAATGTATTGGTAGAAAAGCGAGAGTGTACAAGTGCTAGAGCTGTCACCATGGTTGGGTTTTGCAGATCTAGGAAGTACTGAGGAACTTGTTCTGTTGTTAGCTGACCTTTGTACACCAATGTCTTGTAAGACATAGAGTTGATGTAGAAGTCATCACCAATATTTGACACGCTTTCTAGGCATACACGAACCGTGTAGTTACGCAGAACATACAGTTTGCGTTCAAGCTCTTCTGGTGTAGTACCAGGGCCGCCAGAAATAAAGACGTGTTCAAATTGAGGTTCAGTGCTTAGTGGGTCAGCACCAATCATTGAATTGTCAGTTGGAAGTTCACGGTAGCCGATAACTTCTAACTCAAGGCGTTGTGCATTGCGCTCTAAAATATCGCGGCACTGTGCACGTTTGTGTTCATCTTTAGGGAAAAGTACAACACCAACACCATATTTTTCAAAAGATGGCAGTTTAATTCCAAGCTTAACGGCTTCTTCTAGTAAGAATTCGTGCGGCTTCTGTAGCAGGATACCTGCACCATCACCAGAACACGGATCGCAGCCTTGGCCGCCACGGTGTTCCATACGTGCAAGCATATCGAGTGCTTGAGTTACTACATCATGAGATTTGCGATTCTTTAGATGCGCAACAAAACCGATACCACAAGCGTCATGCTCCAGTTCAGGAGTATACAGACCCTGTGAGTTCTGCTCTTGATCTACCATAGATACATCCTTCCAGTTAAATCTAGGCGCAACTTATTTGTATAAAGTTAGCCTTGTCCTTTTATATTTATGGGTCTAAACCTGCCTATGCTGGCGGTTTGAATCCTTTCCGTATCTCGCAGGAAAAGTATTGCGAGAAAAACAATCCTTAGTGATATCCGTTTATTTTTAGCCACAAACTAGTGGTTTATATAGGTGGGATATGGATATCACCGACTTATTAACAAGTTTTCGTTGTAAGTAAATACACAAAAATAGCCAATATGTGTAAGTATCCTACAATTTTGTCTAGGCGAATTGCAATGAAAGTTGCCCCATATAGACCATTTTTTTCGTTTTATTTTGAATTTAATGTCTAACAAATGTGCAACATTAGGCAAATAGAGCCGATTTTTTGCATGTTTATTGATATTTGATAGGTTGCTCGCAAAAGGCCTTGAGTAAACTAATTGGTTGAATTTTGCAGGGATGTAATTTTTTTTCAGAAATAGACTGATATTCATTCTTATTTACTTGAGCACTTTCAAAATATGCAATTACACGAGTTGGTTAATACTATCGGCCAAGACCTTCAGCGCCGTTATGGCGAAAAGGTTCATAAACTGACACTGCACGGCGGCTTTAGCTGCCCAAACCGCGACGGGACAATCGGCCGTGGTGGGTGTACTTTCTGTAATGTCGCTTCATTTGCCGACGAACAAACTCAAATTCAAAGTATTGCTGATCAGTTAAAAGATCGTGCGGGTGAAATTGCCCGAGCTAAGAAGTACCTTGCCTATTTTCAGGCGTACACCAGTACTTATGCTGAAGTGCAAGTGCTCAAGAATATGTATGAAGAAGCGCTTAGAGCACCGGGTGCTGACATTGTTGGTTTGTGTGTCGGAACAAGACCTGATTGTGTTCCTGATTCTGTGTTAGAACTGCTGGCGGGTTATGTGGAGCAAGGCTATGAAATATGGCTTGAGCTAGGCTTACAAACCGCAAACGACCAAACATTGAAGCGGATTAATCGTGGTCATGATTTTGCGGTGTATGAAACGATCACCCAGCGTGCACGTGCTTTAGGGATCAAGGTGTGTACCCACCTGATTGTTGGCCTGCCGAAGGAAACTAAAGCCGATAATCTTGAAACTTTAAACAAAGTACTCGCCGTTGGCACCGATGGTATCAAATTGCATGGACTGCATATTGTAGAGGGCAGCACCATGGCCAAGGCGTGGAAAGCTGGCAAGCTCGAGGCACCAACCTTGGAGGAGTACATTGATATCGCTAGTGCAATTATCCAACGTACGCCTGCTCATGTGGTCTATCACCGAGTTTCCTCTGCCGCACGACGTCCAACACTGCTCTCTCCTTTGTGGTGTGAAAACCGATGGCTAGCGATGACAGAAATTGGCCGCTCATTAGACAAGACGGGCGCTCAAGGCATTGAAACGGGCGCAGCATTTGAATACACATTGCCTGTATTAAACAGTGGGAATTGATAGATTTGAGCAGAAAGTAGGTAACAGCAGATAATCCCCATAATTAGTGGTAACATTTCCCTCACAGAATTAATGGTAAAGATTGAGAGTAAATGGAACTGGTTATGACTTGGTTGTGGGACAGGGCGTATGGCTACGGTATTTATATCGTGATCATTCTGCTTATTGGTCTCATATGCTGGCACCTTTATTCTCGTTATCAGTTACATATAGAAAAACTTCTACTTGCTACGCCATCACCACTCTACTTTGTCGACATCCGAAGTGGCGAAATTTTATATGCTAATCGTCAAGCGATGCAGTTACTCGGCATTCGTCAAATTGGTATCAATTTTCGCTTTCCCACCATCGAGAGTGAGAATAGCTTTCGTCATTATCTGACCAATCATCGTAACTCCCGAGCGTTTGAACAGCTTTCGCTTTGGGCGCTTTCAGAGTTCGAATTTTTCAAAGTGAATTTGGTTGGTCGTCGGATCGTTTTTAGAAGTAAAAGCGCGTGGATGATCCATGCATCCCCCTATAAAAATACCGACGAAGAATACTCCCAAGAAGTGCGTGAGTTAAATGTCTCGCGTACTGCCTTAGACTCTTTATCTGAGTTGATCTACGTGAAAGATCCAAAGGGTGAATTGGTCGCGAGTAACCGATCTTTTAAGAAGTTTTGGCATGGCCGCCCAGAAGAAGGCACCTTGAGTGTTTCTGGTGGCGCATTGAAAGGACGTGTGAGTGAACGATCTTGGACTACGGATCAAGATGGCAAAAGTTGCCTGCTCGAAACATATCAAAGTGTTTTACTGTCTCAAGATGGTGAAACCATAGGAACGCTCTCTATCAGTCATGACGTGACCGACTGGCATGACATGCAGCAAAAACTGCGTGGTGAGATGGAAAGGCGTAAAGATACCGAAGTGGCTCTTGCTCAGCGTGACACCATCCTCCAAAACATCTTGGAAGCGAGCCCTGACTCGATTGGTATCTTCAACGAAAACATGGTGTATCAAGCGTGTAATAAGCCGTTTGTGGCGGCGCTGGGTATCTCTGAAGTGTCGGATTTAGTGGGCAAGCGCTTGCAAGATGTGGTGCCTAATAGCATGTACTTACGTCTTTCAGATACGGATCAGCAAGTGCTTCATCAAGGTAAATCGCTGCGTTACATTGATAAGGTGGTTTCCAGTGATGGCGAGTTCACTTGGTATGACGTGGTTAAATCTCCGTTTAGGGATCCGGCTTCGAGTACCAATGGTGTGTTGATCATGGCACGTGACATCACCGAGCGTTATTTAGCGGAGCAGAAGCTTGAAGAAGCGAACCTTGAACTTGAACGTTTGAGCTTCATGGATAGTCTTACTCAAGTCTCTAACCGACGTCGTTTTGATGAACAGTTATCGACACTGTGGCACTACCATGTGCGAGAGAAGTTACCACTGACCATCATGCTGTGTGATATCGACTTCTTTAAAGGCTATAACGACTTTTATGGTCACCAACAAGGTGATGATGCACTCGTTCAGGTTTCTCAGGCATTTAAGCAAGTGCTGAATCGTTCATCGGATTGTGTGGCGCGCTACGGTGGTGAAGAGTTCGGCTTTATTCTGCCTAATACGACGACTGACGGCGCATTGCTGGTGGCAAAACGCATTCATGACGAAGTACAAAAGCTCGGTATTGAACATCAAGACTCGGCAGTCTCTGAACTCGTGACGGTAAGTATCGGTATCATCTCTTATATACCGACACCGAATGATGAAATGGAGTCGGCGGTTGCATTGGCTGACAGCGCGCTCTATCAAGCGAAATCTGATGGCCGGAATCAATCAAGCGTACATCCATCTTCAATTGGTTAAGACTATAAATTACTTCATTTCATTGACCGTGCTGTTTTTGCTTGGTCGGCATATTATTAATTAACCACGATATTGCTTTGAATCTCTTGCTGCGTGTGATGTAGCTAGCTTACCTCCCATCTTCAAACAGGGTAGAATGTTGCTAGTCTTATCGCATGGAGCGCTAAATGAAACCCATGAAAAATCTTGCTCAGTATTACGTAGATCTGCTCGTAAAACTGGGGATTGTCCGCTTTTCTATCTTACTCGCCTTAGCGCTTGTTGCCCTCGCTGTTGTTGTGCAAGTAGGTATCACCCTGGCACTCAAAGGTAATGTCGATGATATCGACATTGTTCGTTCCGTTTTCTTTGGTCTGGTGATTACCCCTTGGGCGGTTTATTTCCTTTCTGTGGTTGTTGATCAGCTAGAAGAGTCTCGTCAAAGGTTGGCAAAACTGGTCTCTAAGCTTGGTGACATGCGAGAGCGAGATCAAGAACTCAACAGCAAACTGCAACTCAATATCGAGAAGCTCAATCAAGAAATTGAAGAGCGAGAAAAAGCGGAAGAAGCACGTGCAGAAGCAATGCACGATCTCGAAAATGAGGTGTTCCAGCGTGAGCGAACTCAGCTTGAACTCGCAGAACGCACCGCACTGCTGCGCTCATTTATCGATGCTTCTCCCGACCTGATTTACTATCGTAATGAAGATGGTGTTTTCTCAGGTTGTAACCGTGCGGTTGAAGAGCTGACAGGGAAAACTGAGAAAGACTTAGTGGGTTTGACTCCTTGGGATGTCTATAGCAAAGAGATCGCTCAACAGGTTATTGAAACCGATAAGAAAGTGTTTGCCGACAATCAAGCACTGACCTACGACCAATGGCTGGAATATCCAGATGGTCGTAAGAGCTACTTCGAGCTACGTAAAGTGCCTTTCTACAGTAAAGATGGTCGCCATCTGGGCTTAGTGGGTTTTGGTCGCGATATTACGGAACGTAAAGAGCATCAAGAATCACTAGAGAAAGCCAGTCGCGACAAGACCACCTTTATCTCAACCATCAGTCATGAACTAAGAACGCCACTCAATGGCATCATCGGCTTGAGCCGTATGTTGTTGGATAGCCAGTTGACCACTGAACAGCGTAAACACATGCAAACCATTAAGGTGAGTGCGGTGACGCTGGGTAATATCTTTAACGATATTATCGATATGGATAAGTTTGATCGCCGTAAACTAGAGTTGCTTCCAACCCCGATTAACTTCGAAGATTTCGTTGCCGAGATGGAGAGTATTTCCGCTCTAATGGCAGAACAGAAAGGCTTACGATTCGATCTGGAAAGGTTATCGGACTTGCCAACCTCAGTTAAAGTTGATGGCACACGTCTAAGACAAGTGCTGTGGAATTTGGTCAGCAACGCCATGAAGTTTACCAAAGATGGTGGCGTGGTGATGACGGTCAGTGCAGATATCGACGGTGACTTTGCCGATATCACCATGGAAGTCGAAGATACGGGAATCGGCATACCTGAAAGTGAAGTCGATAAAATTTTCGCGATGTACTATCAGGTGAAGTCTGGTTCTGACAATCTGCATGCGGTAGGCACAGGCATTGGCCTTGCGGTATCGAAGCAGCTGATCAACATGATGGATGGTGACATTGACGTTACCAGTGAAGAGGGCTTCGGCAGTACCTTTACGGTTTCTATTCGTGTACCGGTGAATCACGATACTCAGGCTCTGATTAAGACACCAAGAAAGCAGTCGAACCTTAAGATCTTCATGGTCGAAGATATTGAACTCAACATTACGGTCGCTCGCTCTCTGTTGGAAAGCTTAGGCCATGAAGTTACGGTGGTGATGACAGGGCAAGAGGCACAAATTGTTTTCCATCCAGAAGACTATGATTTGGTGTTGCTGGATATCCAACTGCCAGATATGACAGGTTTCGATATTGCTCAATACTATCGAGAGAAATACAGCAAGCTGCCGCCTTTAGTCGCCTTAACGGCCAATGTTTTAAACAATAAACAAGAGTATCTACAAAAAGGAATGGATGAAGCGATTAGTAAGCCACTGTCGGTGAAAGCCATCCAAGACGTGATATCGAAATTTATTGAGAACACTCCTGAAGTGATAGAAAAAGCAGAGGTTATTAAACCGGTTGTTTCTTCGATTGATACCACTTTGCTTGATACTGATATGTTAGAGTCTTATGTTGACATTGTTGGGCCGAAACCGGTTTTGGATAGCATCGTGATGTTTGAAGATATGATGCCGGAGTATATGGAAATATTGAACTCCAACATGGTCGCAAAAGATCAAGCAAGCATCGTTTCTGAAGCGCACAAGATCAAAGGTGCCGCAGGTTCAATTGGCTTGAAGCGTATCCAGCAAGTTGCTCAGAAAGCTCAATCACCAGATATGCCTGCTTGGTGGGAGAATATTTCAGATTGGGTTGATGAAATTAATAACGAATACCAGAATGACATTGAAGTCTTAAAGAGTTGGTTAAATCAAAGGTAGAAGAATAATGAAAAAATTAGCATTCGCCGCATGCGTTGTGGCATTAGCGGGTTGTTCTGCACCACAAGTTGAATGGCAGCAAGACAATCAAGTAGAAGTATCTGCAGCGACAGTCACAATGAAAAGCAACCTTTGGCTGAACAAGATGCCGACGATTGGAGAGACTCAAGATAAGACTCTGCATGGTGCTATTTACTTAGAATCAACCTCAGAACTGCCGGCAACGCTTGCGGTTGAGAGTGTTACGGTCAAGCAGGGTGCTGATACTCTGTTGGTGACGGCTGACGATCTTGATTTAAGAACGCACAGTGAAACTCAGTGGGAAGTCGCTTTTGTATGGCAGCTAGAGATCGACAGCGAACAGCCTGTTGATGTTGCAGTAGAGCTTAAAGATGGCGAAACCGTGAAGTGGTTGGTAGAGAAAGACGTGAAGGTCGATACGGTCTACTAATTGACTTGCCTAATGGTTCACGTTGAATGAACAACAAAAAAGGGAGAATGCGTTGGCATTCTCCCTTTTTAATAACGATTGATTCAGCTTCTGATGTTAGAAGTGCTAACTGGTTAGCAGGACTAAACGGGCAGAAGCGTAATCGAATTAGTCTTCTAGGTCACCACAAAAGCGGTAGCCTTCACCGTGAATCGTTGCGATGATTTCTGGCGTACCAGAAACAGATTCAAAGTGCTTACGAATACGACGAATTGTTACGTCTACAGTACGATCGTGTGGCTTAAGCTCACGGCCAGTCATCTTCTTAAGAAGGTCTGCACGTGTTTGGATCTTACCTGGGTTCTCACAGAAGTGAAGTAGAGCACGGAACTCTGAACGAGGTAACTTGTAGCCTTCGCCATCTGGGCTAACCAGAGAACGACTGTTGATGTCTAGTACCCAACCGTTGAACTCGTACTTCTCAACGTTACGTTTTTCTTCTTGAACAGAGCTTGTGCTCATTGAACGGTTAAGAAGGTTACGTGCACGAATAGTCAGTTCACGAGGGTTGAAAGGCTTAGTGATGTAGTCATCAGCGCCGATTTCTAGGCCAAGGATCTTATCAACTTCATTATCACGACCAGTTAAGAACATAAGCGCTACATTTGCTTGCTCACGTAGTTCACGCGCAAGTAGTAGGCCATTCTTACCTGGAAGGTTGATGTCCATAATTACAAGGTTAACTTGGTTGTCAGATAGCACTTGGTGCATCTCTTCACCGTCGCTAGCCTCAAAAACAGCATATCCCTCTGCTTCAAAAATACTCTTTAGAGTGTTACGAGTTACTTGCTCATCTTCAACGATAAGAATCTGCGGGGTTTGCATTTGGCGGTACCTAAATTTGTGACGAAACTGTGCTAATAGAATAAATTCTAGGCAAAAACATAACATACAGGTAATGTAATTTTGATGATAACTTAAAGTTTTCAAAAAAACACTTACTTCCAGCTATCTGCCTTCCTTGAAGTATTGCCCAATAACGTAGATCCAGTACGCCTTTCAATCATTCTGTTAGTGATTGCAATGGATTCTATAATGTTAACAGCATGCTAACAACGCGAGAATGTTAATTCCATTCACTTTGTTGATTTACATCAATTGCCGTATCGCAACAAACTTTAATAGTATGGCTACAACTTAACCAATGTTATGGTGATTATTTAGCAGCAAAACTAGAATGATTATTCGAGGTAGTTATCATATCTCGCCTGCTAAAGACCAGATTAGGAACCAAGGAAGCTGAAAGCTGTCCTTAGAGTCTAGTAGATAAATATGCGCAATCAACTCTAGTTCAATATTAAATTGCGCATAGAACAATGAAAACAAAGGATTAATTCTAACAACATATAAAAGCATAGAGGCACACCCGCATTAGCCGGCAACGCCTTTCTCACGGAGGATATATGCACGATATAACACCTGATTTGTGTGACGAGTTTGAAAGCAAAGTCACCTTACTGAACATGCCATTACAGAACTTCGGCCAACGTGGTGCGTTCTGGGGAAAAATTGTAACAGTTCGTTGTTATCACGATAATTCCAAGGTTCGTGAGGTTTTAGAGACCGATGGCTGCGGCAAAGTACTCGTTGTAGACGGTAATGGCTCGTGTCAAAAAGCGTTACTTGGCGACCAATTGGCAATTCTAGCCATAGAAAATGGTTGGGAAGGTGTCATTGTGAATGGTGCGGTTCGAGATGTGGCGATGATGGCGCAGATGGATCTTGGTATTCAAGCTCTAGGAGCCTCTCCATTTAAAACTGAGAAGCACGGTGTTGGGCAGGTTAATGTCACGCTCACGGTACATAATCAACTGATTCAACCGGGCGATTATATTTATGCTGACTGGAACGGTGTCTTAATCTCAACGGAATTGTTGATTGAATCTTAACGGGCTTATCAATCAATCAATAAGTGAGATAGATTAGAAACGAAAGCCCAGTCCCACTTCAACACCGCGTTGCCACTCTTCATAATCAAGGGTGGCATGCATATCTAAATTGTCTGTTAGCTGGACACGGCTCGATACTTCGGCGGCCACTGACTTGTCGTTATCTTCTGTCTCGTCTTTATAGGTATGCAGAGAGCTGTTGAAAGAGATGCGTTCAGAGAATTGATAGCTCACTCCACTCAAGAAACCACTTTCGTATTTGAGAGAGTCACTGTTAATACGTGCTCCCACATAAAGGTCAACATCAGCAAATAGACTGTAGGAATAGCCGCTGTCTACTTTCCACGTATCGAAGCTTTCGCTAGAAGCGTTTTGGGTTGAGATAAAGAACTTATGAGAAGAGCTGTCTATCTGGCTTGGTAGCAGAGGTAAACCGCTTAATATAGGTAAGTCATCCGAAGAACAAACAGCAGGCACAGCAAAGACTAAAAGAATAAGTAATCTCTTCACTTCCCACTCCTGATGTAATTATTATTGTTCTTCGAACGTTATCGTTCAATTAAAGCACAGAATTTGTACGTTCGCTGCACAATCGATATAGCATTTTGTTATGACTATATATGCAACTGCTTACCTTTGTTTGTTTGATGAGTTAATCCAGTCTCTGAATGGCAGGCTGATGCAGGGTGTTTTATCCCTTAAATGACGGTTTGCTCTGAAAAACGGTGTGAATGTAAAAAAAACGCAACTTTTCATTGACGTCTAGTGGTAAAAATTGATACACGTAGAGTAAAGCACAAGCAGAGAATTTGATATGCAGCACGTAAGCCACCTAGTAATGACCACCACCATTATTATTACCGACATTCACATTGTTGGGGCAGGCTGCTAAGTAACGGATTTTAAAAAAAAGGCCTGTATCCAACAAGATACAGGCCTTTTTTTGTACCATTTTTATGACTTATGGAGAAAGGGATGCGCGTTTTAAAGTTTGGAGGTTCATCATTAGCTGATGCAGATCGTTTTTTACGAGCGGCTGATATCATCGCTAATAATGCCCAGCAAGAAGAGCTAGCCGTTGTACTATCGGCTCCAGGAAAAACAACCAATAAGTTGGTCGCTGTTATTGAAGCTGCACTAAAAAATGGTGAAGCTGACGTACAAATTACAGAGATTGAATCATCGTTCACGGATCTTTTTACAGAGATTCAAGCGGTATTGCCGTCAGTTGATGGCGCTGCGTTTCAAGAGCAGGTCGATACCTCTCTTGCTCAACTTAAGCAGTTCGTGAATGGTATTAACTTACTGGGCATGTGCCCGAACCATGTTAATGCTCGCATCATCAGTAAAGGTGAGCGAATCTCGATTCAGTTAATGAAAGCGGTATTAGAAGCGAAAGGCCAACCAGCAAGTCTGATTGACCCAGTTCAATACCTATACGCTAAAGGTGACCACCTTGAAGCGATGGTTGATGTGGACATTTCTACACAGAACTTCCGTCAATCGCCACTTCCACAAGGCCACGTTAACATCATGCCTGGCTTTACAGCAGGTAACGAAAAAGGTGAGCTAGTCACACTAGGTCGTAATGGTTCAGATTATTCAGCGGCTGTATTGGCAGCGTGTCTGCGTGCTGATTGTTGTGAGATCTGGACTGACGTCGATGGCGTTTACAACTGTGACCCACGCTTAGTGGATGATGCCCGTCTTCTTAAATCACTTAGCTACCAAGAAGCGATGGAGCTTTCTTACTTCGGTGCTTCAGTTCTACACCCGAAAACAATCGCACCGATCGCACAATTCCATATTCCATGTCTGATCAAAAACAGCTTCAACCCACAGGGTGCAGGCACTTTGATTGGCCAAGACACTGGCGAAGATAACCTAGCGATCAAAGGTATCACTACGCTAAGTGACTTAACGATGGTTAACGTATCAGGCCCAGGTATGAAGGGCATGGTAGGCATGGCGAGTCGTGTATTCGGCGCGATGTCTTCTGCAGGCGTTTCTATTGTCCTTATTACTCAATCTTCTTCTGAGTACAGTATCAGCTTCTGTATTGAATCGGCTGACAAAGTGAAAGCGAAACAAGTGTTATCAGATGCGTTTGAACTTGAACTTAAAGATGGCCTATTAGAGCCTGTTGAGTTCATGGATGATGTTGCGATTGTGACGCTGGTGGGTGACGGTATGCGTACTTCACGTGGCGTTGCTTCTCAGTTCTTCTCTTCTTTAGCTGAAGTGAACGTTAACATCGTTGCTATTGCTCAAGGCTCTTCAGAGCGCGCTATCTCTGCGGTTATCCCTGAAGATAAAATCTCAGAAGCAATCAAAGCGTGTCACGAGAACCTATTTAACTCTAAGCACTTCCTAGACGTATTCGTTGTTGGTGTCGGCGGTGTTGGTGGCGAGCTTGTTGACCAGATCCAACGTCAGCAAGGCAAACTGGCTGAAAAAGGCATCGTGATTCGCGTATGCGGCCTAGCAAACAGCAAAGGTTTGTTACTAGACAGCGACGGTCTACCGCTAGAACAGTGGCGTGATCGTATGTCGAGTGCGACAGAAGAGTTTAGCCTAGCGCGTTTAGCGGCACTTGTTCAACGTAACCACATCATCAACCCTGTGTTGGTTGACTGTACGTCTAGCGAAGGTATTGCAGGGCAATACGCTGATTTCCTAGCGGCTGGTTTCCACGTTGTAACACCAAACAAAAAAGCCAACACGGCAAGCATGGCTTACTACCATCAGCTTCGTGAAGTGGCACGTAACTCTCGTCGTAAGTTGATGTACGAGACAACAGTAGGCGCAGGTCTACCGGTAATCGAAAACCTACAGAACCTAATCTCTGCAGGTGATGAGCTTGAGAAATTCAACGGCATTCTTTCTGGTTCACTGTCTTACATCTTCGGTAAGCTTGATGAGGGTATGACACTCAGCCAAGCAACCAACATTGCTAAAGATAACGGCTTCACTGAGCCGGATCCTCGTGATGATCTGTCTGGTATGGACGTCGCGCGTAAGCTGCTTATTCTTGCTCGTGAAGCGGGTATGGCACTTGAGCTTGAAGATGTTGAAGTAGACCAAGCTCTGCCACCGGGTTTTGATGACTCAGGTACGGTTGACGAGTTCATGGCTCGCTTGCCAGAAGCGGATGCATACTTCAAAGAGCAATCAGCTATCGCAGCAGAAGAAGGCAAAGTACTTCGTTATGTGGGTGAAATCGCTGAGGGTAAATGTAAGGTTCGCATCGCAGCTGTTGATGGCGATGACCCAATGTTTAAGATTAAAGATGGTGAGAACGCTCTGGCATTCTACAGCCGTTACTACCAGCCAATCCCACTCGTTCTGCGTGGCTACGGTGCAGGTACTGAAGTTACAGCAGCAGGCGTATTCTCTGATGTGATGCGTACTCTTGGTTGGAAATTAGGAGTTTAAGAATGAGTTCAAGTGATATGGATGTTGTCGTTTATGCTCCTGCATCAATCGGCAATGTCAGTGTAGGTTTTGATGTGCTGGGGGCCGCTGTGTCTCCAGTGGATGGCACATTGCTTGGTGACCGAGTAATGGTTAAAGCCGGTGATGAACCATTCTCGCTAAAAACAGCAGGCAGCTTTGTTTCTAAGCTGCCAACTGAAACCAAAGAAAATATTGTCTACGACTGCTGGGTTGTGTTCTCTCGCGAGTTAGATAAGAAAGGTATCTCAGTTAAGTCTTTAGAGATGACGCTAGAGAAGAACATGCCTATCGGCTCTGGTTTAGGGTCGAGTGCATGTTCAATTGTCGCGGCGCTTGATGCCTTGAACCGTTTTCATGGCCAACCGTTGAATGAAACTGAACTGCTTGCTCTTATGGGTGAAATGGAAGGTAAGATTTCAGGTGGCATACATTACGATAACGTAGCGCCATGTTACCTTGGTGGTGTGCAATTAATGTTGGAAGAGCTTGGCATTATTAGTCAAGAGGTTCCATGTTTTGACGATTGGTATTGGGTAATGGCGTACCCAGGCATCAAGGTCTCAACGGCTGAAGCGCGAGAGATCTTGCCTTCTCAGTATCGCCGTCAAGATGTGATTGCCCATGGTCGTCATTTAGCGGGCTTTATTCATGCTTGCCACTCTGGTCAGCCGGAACTAGCCGCTAAGATGATCAAAGACGTGATTGCTGAACCATATCGTGAGAAACTGCTTCCAGGGTTTGCTGATGCACGTAAATATGCAATGTCAGCAGGAGCATTAGCTACTGGAATTTCTGGTAGTGGCCCTACGCTATTTAGCATTTGCAAAGAACAAGATGTCGCCGAGCGTGTTGCACGCTGGTTAGAACAAAATTACGTACAAAATGAAGAAGGATTCGTCCACGTTTGTCGCTTAGATAAACAAGGTTCGATCGTTACAGGAAGTGAGTTATGAAGCTGTACAACATCAAAGAAAACGATGAGCAAGTCTCTTTTGGCCAAGCCGTTCGTCAAGGTCTAGGTCGTAATCAAGGTCTATTTTTCCCATCAGAGCTGCCTAAGTTCGATGACATCGATGCACTACTTGCAGAGGACTTTGTCCCTCGTAGTTCAAAGATTCTTTCTGCTCTAATTGGTGATGAGTTACCAAAAGAACAGATCGATCAACTAGTGGATGCGGCATTCCAATTCCCAGCACCGATCAACCAAGTGAAAGACGGTGTTTACGCACTTGAACTGTTTCACGGTCCAACGTTAGCATTTAAAGATTTCGGTGGCCGTTTTATGGCTCAATCTTTGGCTGCGGTTTCTGATGGCGGTCAAATCACAATCTTAACGGCAACATCGGGTGATACTGGCGCTGCGGTTGCACACGCATTCTACGGCATGGAAAACATCAACGTTGTTATCCTATACCCGAAAGGCAAGATCAGCCCACTGCAAGAAAAGCTATTCTGTACGCTAGGTAAGAACATTCACACTGTAGCGATTGATGGCGATTTTGATGCGTGTCAGGCATTAGTAAAAGACGCGTTTGACGATGCTGAACTGCGTAAAGAAATTGGCTTAAACTCAGCAAACTCAATCAACATCAGCCGTTTGATGGCTCAGATCTGTTACTACTTTGAGGCGGCTTCTCAGCTAACCAAAGAGCAACGTGAAAATCTGGTTATCTCTGTACCAAGTGGTAACTTTGGTAACCTAACTGCGGGTCTATTAGCGAAAGCGCTAGGCTTACCAGTTAAACGCTTCATTGCAGCAACCAACGAAAATGACACGGTTCCTCGTTACCTAGAAACAGGTCAATGGGATCCAAAACCAACGGTTGCGACAACATCGAACGCGATGGATGTGAGCCAACCAAACAACTGGCCACGTATCGAAGAGCTTTGCCAACTGAAAGGTTGGGGACTGGATACTTTGGGTAAAGGTAAAGTATCTGATGAGCAGAGTGCTGAATCAGTACGCGACCTAAAAGCTCAAGGCTACCTGTGTGAACCTCATGGTGCGATTGCTTACCGTCTATTGGAAGAGCAACTGCAAGAGAATGAGACTGGCCTGTTCTTGTGTACGGCACACCCGGCTAAATTCAAAGAAGTGGTTGATGACATCTTAGGTACTGACATTGAACTTCCTGGCCCGCTGGCTAAGCACGCGGTGATGGAGTTGTTGTCTGAAGATCTAGACAATGATTTTGAAGCTTTGAAAGTGGTACTTCGCCGAGTTCAACCAGCTTAATCTGGTAGAGCCTAGAAGTGCAGACCTGTATAATTTAGGTCGTTGAGAGAAAGGTGAATGAGCAATCATTCACCTTTTTTATTGCCTGAGTAATTTTTAGAAGTAAGCTCTAGTGAAGTATTTTCTTCAGCTTGATGGGGTTGACTCAAGCTCGGTAACTGAACTGAACTGAACTGAACCAAAGTTTAATAGAAAGGGGTAGTATGAATTTTTTAATTTTTCTTGGATCTGTACGTGAGAGCACACCACCAAGACCTGCTCGATTAGGGATGAGAGTCAGTAAAGCGTGTGAAAAGTTACTGGTGGAGAAACATTCTGAGCATACGGTCGAAATCATCGATCCTTTGAATTACGATTTTGGCGATGTGTTTAAGCCTGAGTTTTCTTATCATCGTTCTAAAGTGCCAGCACATCTTGCAGAATTAGCCGACAAGATCGCAAAGGCTGACGGCTACGTGATGGTTAGCCCGGAATACAATCATTCGATGAGCCCAGCGCTAGCTAATATTCTCAACCATTTTGGTAGCTCGCTATTTTCATATAAGCCGAGTGCGATTGTGACTTACTCTGCGGGTCAGTGGGGTGGGGCAAGAGCATCCGTTTCGATGCGAACCTTCTTATCAGAGTTAGGTTGTTTACCGGTTTCTGCGATGATTCATCTGCCTAAAGCACAAGAAGTGTTTGATGAAGAGGGCTGCGTTGTTCAAGAGTCAGAACAAGCGCAATGGGATGAGTACATGAACCGAACTTTCCATCAACTGATGTGGTGGGCGCAAGGAGCGGCGTTGCAAAGAGACAATGTCGATCCAACCGCTTTAGCGAAAGCCTTCACCAAAGCTCCTTCTCAACGAAATGCGCCATAACCAAATTTGATTGGTGACAGTACTTGGTTGATTCTGAGTTAGCTGATACCGCGTTGATATATTTGGTTGAGCTTGTGTTGAGATAGTTAGCGATAAGAAGTAGGCAACACAAAAACTAAAAAAGCTTGGCCATTTCTGACCAAGCTTTTTAAATCTTTAACGCTCTACTTTACTGAGATTATAGAGACTCAGTGAACGTACGTGCGATAACGTCACGTTGCTGTTCAGTAGTTAGAGAGTTGAAACGTACAGCGTAACCCGATACACGGATAGTTAGCTGTGGGTAGTTCTCTGGGTGAGCAACAGCATCTTCTAGCGTTTCACGCTTAAGAACGTTAACGTTTAGGTGTTGACCACCTTCGATGCGTGGTGCTGCTTCGATAGCAACTTCACGGCTTTCGTACTCGCCTAGGTCTGCAGCTGAGATAACTTGGTCAGCTTCGAAACCTGAAGTAGCAACAACACAACGAGCTTCATTCTTCTCGCTATCTAGTAGCCAGATTGAGTTTAGTAGGTCATCGTTTGCTGCTTTAGTAATTTGAATACCTTGGATCATAACTATCTCCTAGTCCACTGAATGTGGTTTGATTATGGTGTTAACTTTCGATTTTTATTGAGCTGGGTAATATATACCTAATATTAGCAAGGTTAATATTGATTTAAGTCAAAAAACAACCAAAAACCATATTTTTACAAAGGTGATTATATTGAGGTAAATCAATAAATCCTTTGAAAACAAAGTAATTACAAAATATTTTAAAGTATAAAAAATATTTAACAGTCTTATTTGTTGTAAGTTTACTACATTTGTTGTGTTTTTATTGAACTACAAACGATACGACCCTTTATTTATTAAGCATTCTGAAAGTGTAAAGTGATTTAATGACAAACAATAATTCATCTTCAAAACCTCAAACCAATATTAAGTTTATTGGTGCTCATGTGTCTGCTGCGGGCGGTGTCGATCAGGCGCCAATGCGTGCTCGTGAGATTAGCGCCAATGCTTTTGCACTGTTCACCAAAAACCAAAGACAGTGGGCAGCAAAGCCGCTAGAAGCTAAAACCATTAGCGCCTTTAAAGCCAACTGCAAAATGTTAGGTTTTAGCGCTGAGCACATTCTTCCTCATGATTCCTACCTTATTAACTTAGGAGCACCAGAAGAAGAGAAGCTAGAGAAATCACGTGCGGCTTTTATTGATGAAATGGAGCGTTGTAATCAACTTGGACTAACGCTTTTGAATTTTCATCCTGGGAGTCATTTAAAGAAAATCTCAGAAAGCGAATGTTTGGCTAAGATCGCTGAGTCGATTAACTTGGCTCACCAAGCGGTGCCTGATGTGATTGCGGTGATTGAGAATACCTCGGGGCAGGGCACGAACCTTGGCTGGAAGTTTGAGCATCTAGCAGAGATCATCGACCAAGTAGAAGATAAGTCACGCGTCGGCGTGTGTTTAGACACCTGTCATACCTTTACTGCTGGCTATGACCTACGAACAAAAGAAGCGTGTGAGCATACTTTTGCTGAGTTCGACCGCATCGTGGGTATGCACTATCTAAGAGCAATGCACATCAATGATTCAAAAGCTGAATTCGCGAGTCGAGTCGATCGACATCATTCTTTAGGAAAAGGCGAAATTGGCTGGGATTGTTTTGAGTATATTGCCTCTGATTCTCGCTTTAATGGTATCCCTCTTATCTTGGAAACCATTGATTCGACGATCTGGAAAGAGGAAATTCAACAACTTAGAATGTTTCATCGCTCAGCAACGCTAGCGAGCGAAGAAGCGTAATAATAGAGGGGAAAATTTATTTCCGTCTATTTCTAATAATTGGCACCTTTCTTTCATAGTATTAAAGTGAATATGTAGTTCACGATGTCTTAGAGGAGGTGCCTTTATGTATTCAATCACCCAAACTTCAACTGTTGCTGTCGCACGCCGTTTACCAACACCAAACCGTCACGTGCATAACCACGGGCACCATCGTACACAGCAGAAAAGTGGTTAATCGAGATAAACACAACTTGAACTGATTATTATGATTCTTCAACAAGTGAACCCTACACATCATGTTTATTGATAGCTGTATGAGGTATAACTAGAGCCTTATTTAGGACAGTTAGCCGATACAGCTATTTTTTTGTCTGGCGAAAGGCCATAGAAACCTTGATGATTGGGAAGTAAAACGATGAGCGCACCAAAGACTTGGGAATCCATTATTAATGATGAACGTGAGAAAGCGTACTTTCAGAGTGTGCTCGCGTTTGTTGAACAGCAACGCAATAGTGGGAAAACCGTCTACCCTCCTCAAGAGCAGGTGTTCAGTGCTTTTGATATGACGCCTTTTGAGTCTGTACGCGTGGTTATCCTTGGGCAAGACCCTTATCACGGTGCCAACCAAGCTCACGGCTTAGCATTCTCTGTGCTGCCTGGCGTTAAAATCCCACCGTCTCTGCGTAATATGTACAAAGAACTCGCACAAGATATAGAGGGCTTTGAGATCCCTAGCCATGGCTACCTCGACACTTGGGCATCTCAAGGGGTGTTAATGTTGAATACGGTACTAACCGTAGAAGAGGCAAAAGCACACTCACATGCTAAGTGTGGTTGGGAAACCTTTACCGATACCATCATTGCTGAGCTGAATCAGCGTTCTGAGCCGATCATCTTCTTACTGTGGGGCGCGCATGCCCAGAAGAAAGGCCAAGCCATTGATGCAGACAAACATCATGTGTTGGTTGCACCTCATCCATCACCATTATCAGCACGCCGTGGTTTTTTCGGTTGTCAGCACTTCTCGATGACCAATGAGCTACTCTCTTCTATTAATCAACAGCCTATCGATTGGACATTACCACTGGCACTGTAGGTTGATGATTTTCTGAGCAGGGTCAAACCACAAATTGCTATCTTCATATACACTTATAAATAGTAGGTGTAATGGAGTGCAATACTATGATGATTGAAAGGATAAGAAGAGAGCACGGTTATATGGCTCGTTTGCTCGCGATTCTCAAGAGTAAATTAGAGTGCCTAAAGCAAGAGCGTGACATTAACTATAGTTTGATCGCTGAGGTGGTTCATTACTTGATGAACCATTCAGATAAGGTGCATCACCCTAAAGAAGACATTATTTATCGTTACTATCTCAAGCAGTACGGCAGTGACCAAGTAATTGAAGACTTGGAATTAGAGCATCAACTGCTTTCTGAGAAAACGGCTGACTTTTTAGGTTTGGTCGACATGATCTTGCAAGATGCGGTTGTTCCTCAGCAGTTTTTTATTGAACAACTAGAAGGTTTTGTCGCTGTTCAGAAAAAGCATATGGAACTGGAAGAAAGGTTCATTATCCCCAAGATTGTGGATGCGTTTACGGTACAAGATTGGCAAGAGGTCGAATCGCAATGGCAACTGCCTGAAGATGACCCTGTATTCGGGCAAACCATCGCAGACCAGTATAAGCAGTTAGCAGATCGAGTTCGCCAAAGTGAAGGCGAATGTGTGTAGTGAATGGATTGGCTCTCACAAAAAATAAAGGCACCGTTTAGGTGCCTTTATCATTCAATTTATTTGTTGTTCTGATTAAAGCTTAATATCGTCTAAGCTAAAATCGAGACCGAGATTCATCTCTCTGAGCTCTTTCTCAAGCTGTCTACGATCGTTGATCGCCTCAATTTCTCGCCATTTTCGTTTAAGTGGTTTTGAGCGAGTCTTGGTAGCAACGCGTGGTAATTCTAGTTCTGATATTTCATCAAATTGAAAGTGGTCCATAAGCTATATCTCCATCCGTGGGCTAGTCTTTACAGACTATTAGATACCATATTTGGTTCTACAATAACCTTGATTTGTTTCTCATTTGTTTCAAATTCATGAAGGTTTTGTTTGTGTTTCCTATGCATGCTCACACATTACTGTTTATTTTCTGTATAAAAAACAAGCAAACAGACTGACGTAAACGATTAAATTACGCGTGTTTTAATGTTAATTCATTGTGCGAAAGGAATAGTACTTTAACGACAATGCATACAGCTGCGTATTGTGTGATGAGGGGGAGGGGTTTAATCGCTATAGAAAAAATCACAGATCTTCACTAAACCTTGTAAAACCTAGGCTGGCGCTATTTTTATCGAATGTCATTCTTGTTAAACCAAGGCACTGGCCATTGTTGATATTATGTCCCGATAATGTGACTTTTATTGGGCTTGATTGTTGAAAGTTGTGTTAATAAAACGTGTGTTATTAGTGAAATGTCATTTAAATATTAATCTGTTTGCATATTGATTTTTAGGCCGTCTCGCTGCATTATCCGCCCGTCAAAAAATACACTGATACGTAAAATGGATGCATGAAGCGACATTTACAATCTAGATCGCAACAAATAAATATAAAACGAATGCCGATACAACATTGACACTGGCATTGGCGATTTAGAGGAAGGCTCGGAAGCAAGATCGGTGCTTAAACTCAATTACGAGGTTCACGTGACAGACTTAATCAATTTGATGAACGATCTCCTTTGGGGATCTATCTTAGTTTACTTACTCGTTGGTGTGGGTATCTACTTCACTGTACGACTAGGCTTCATTCAATTCCGCCATTTCGGCCACATGTTCTCTGTTCTTAGAAACAGCCGTAAAGCAGACAGTGCTGGTATCTCTTCTTTCCAAGCTCTTTGTACTAGTCTAGCTGCTCGTGTAGGTACAGGTAACATGGCAGGTGTTGCAGTTGCTCTTACCGCTGGTGGCCCTGGTGCTATCTTCTGGATGTGGCTAATTGCCATGCTAGGTATGGCAACATCGTTTGCAGAAAGCACACTGGCACAGCTATACAAAACGCGTGATAACGACGGTAACTACCGCGGCGGTCCTGCATACTACATGGAGAAAGGCCTAGGTATGCGTTGGATGGGGGTTCTATTCTCTATCTTCCTAATCATCGCATTCGGTCTAGTCTTCAACGCAGTTCAAGCGAACGCGATTGCAAGTGCAATGAATACGGCATTCGACTTCGAACGTAGTTACGTTGGTGTTGGCATCGTTATTATCTCTGCATTCGTTATCTTCGGTGGTATCCGTAAGATTGCTCGCACTGCAGAAATCATTGTTCCAATCATGGCACTGGCTTACTTAGCTATCGCTATCTACGTAATGCTTATGAACATTGAGAAAGTGCCTGAAGTTCTGGCTCTTATCTTCAAGAGTGCATTCGGTCTGCAAGAAGCAGCTGCGGGTGGCCTAGGTTACGCAATTGCGCAAGCTATGATTAACGGTATCAAACGTGGTTTGTTCTCGAACGAAGCGGGTATGGGTTCTGCGCCAAACGCAGCAGCTTCTGCTACGCCTTACCCACCACACCCAGCATCACAAGGTTATGTGCAAATGCTAGGCGTGTTCATGGACACGATTGTTATCTGTTCTGCAACAGTAGCAATTATCCTGATGTCTGGTGAGTATGTACCACACGGTGAAGTGACGGGTATCGAACTAACGCAACGTGCACTAACGGCACAAGTTGGCGAATGGGGCGGCATCTTTGTAGCGGTAGCGATTTTCTTCTTCGCTTTCACTTCAATCATTGCAAACTACTCGTACGCTGAAACGAACCTTATCTTCCTTGAGCACAACAACAAGAAGGGCCTAGTGCTGTTCCGTATCGTTGTTCTGGGTATGGTTATGTTCGGTTCTCTCGCGACACTACCAACGGTATGGGCATTGGCTGACGTATCGATGGGCCTAATGGCGATTGTTAACTTGGTAGCGATCATCTTGCTATCGGGCATCGTGATTAAGCTAGCGAAAGACTACAACCGTCAATTAGACGCGGGTAAAGTACCCACGTTCGATGCGGATGATTTCCCAGAGCTTAAAGCTCAATTGGAAGATGGTATTTGGGTTAACAACAAGAAGAAGTAATCTTGTTGGAGTGATTCATCACTCATCCTAAAATCATTTGAAAGGCTAAGGTTTCGACCTTAGCCTTTTTCTTTGCCTGCGATTTCTATCTGTTTGCGATCTTTTCTTCATTAACGATTTTTGTTTTGTAAGCGATTCTTCTTTGCAACTGACTTATAGCTAGATCTGTCTATCAAAGTAATAGGAAGAGTCATAAAGACAAGTTGATGTTTTTTCTATACTCTAGCTGCATCCAGTTAGATAACCGATTAGGGTAAAGTTATGTTAGTTGTCGTTTCTCCAGCCAAGACATTAGATTACGAATCACCATTAGCGACTGAGCGCTTCAGCCTGCCAGAGTTTGTTGAACACTCTGCAGAACTTATTGAAGTGTGTCGTAAGCTGACACCTGCTGATGTATCAGCACTGATGAAGGTAAGCGATAAGATTGCTGGGCTGAACGTGGCGCGCTTTGAGCAATGGAGCGAGACCTTTACCCAAGAGAATGCTCGCCAAGCTATTTTGGCGTTCAAAGGTGACGTCTACACAGGCTTAGATGCTGAAACACTGTCGGACGATGATTTTGACTACGCACAGAATCACCTGCGCATGCTTTCTGGCCTATATGGGTTGTTGAAGCCATTGGATTTGATGCAGCCTTACCGCCTAGAGATGGGCACACGCTTAGCTAATGAGCGTGGCACTAACTTGTACCAGTTCTGGGGCAATATCATCACAGACAAGCTGAATGAAGCGTTGAATGCTCAAGGCGATAATGTGTTGATCAACTTAGCATCGAACGAATACTTTAAAGCGGTGAAGCCGAAGAGCCTTGATGGTCAAATCATCACGCCAGTTTTTAAAGACTGCAAGAATGGCCAGTACAAGGTGATCAGCTTTTACGCGAAGAAAGCGCGTGGCATGATGGCTCGCTACATCATTGAGAACAAAATCGATTCAGTGGAAGCGCTGACCAAGTTTGATACTGCGGGTTACTACTTCGTTGAAGAAGAGTCGAACGCGAAAGAGTTAGTCTTCAAGCGTGAAGAGCAAAACTAACAGTCCTTGGCTAATTAGTTACTCTCGGTTTGAGTTTGAGACCGAGTTATTTAGCCTGATAACAGGCCAGACAATAATAAGCTAGACAAAGAAAAGCCCCATGCAGATAACTGCATGGGGCTTTTTATTGAATCATTGAAAGGCGTCGAGATTACTTGTTCTTAACAGCTTTCTTTTTCTTAGCGATTTTCTTTTTCTTAGCAATTTTTTGCTTCGCTACCGCTTTCTTATCTTCTTTCTTCGGTTTCTTCTTCTTCGTTACCGCGGCTTTCTTATGCGTAGGGCGCATGCCTTCGATGAAGCGCTCTTTGATCGCATCTTCAGTGTAACGAGCCACACGTTCAATCATTAGTTGATCGTGCGCTTCAATGATAGAAACCGCGTTACCTTTCTTACCTGCACGAGCCGTACGGCCGATACGGTGTAGGTAGACATCTGCTGTACGCGGCATGTCGTAGTTAATAACGTGGCTTACATCTGGAAGGTCGATACCACGAGCTGCGACGTCAGTTGCCAGCAGTACGTTGATAGAACCATCGCGGAAACGAGAAATTGCGTTGTTACGACGATCTTGAGGCATTTCACCTTGGATCCATACACACGGGATCTGTGCACTTTCTAATTGAGCTCGTAGGTCACCTAGGCGGTCACGAGTCTTTAAGAAGATGATGCTGCGTTCAGCTTGCTCTGTGATGATATGTTTTAGGATATCAAGCTTGTGCTTAGCTGAATCGGCGCGGTGATACCATTGAGTGATCTTCTTACGTTCACGCAGTGATGATTTAGCATCGATCTCTGCTGGGTTTTTCAGAAGATCTTCAGTGAAACCTTCAATACCTTTACCTTCTAGCGTTGCTGAGAACAGTAAAGTTTGTTTACGCCAGCGACACTCTGCAGACAGACGGTCAACAACAGGGCCAAAGCCCATGTCTAGCATACGGTCAGCTTCATCGAGAACTAACCATTCAATCGCACGGCAGTCAAAACGCTCGCCTTCAATGTATTCCATTAAACGACCAGGTGTTGCGACTACGATATCTTGAGTTGTACTTAAGATATCTGCGTGCTCTTGGTACATCACACCGCCCGTGATCGTGAAGATGTTCAGGCTGGTGTATTTAGCAAGCTCACGTGCTTGTTCGGTGATCTGCATTGCTAGCTCACGCGTTGGCGTCAGGATAAGCATACGTGCAGGGCCAGATTTCTTACGTGGGAAATCCAGTAGGTATTGCAGTGCTGGCAATACAAATGATGCTGTTTTACCAGTACCTGTTGGCGCAGAAGCCAAAACGTCTCTTCCATCTAACGCTTGTGGGATTGCTTCAGCTTGTATCTGTGTAGGGCGTTCGTAGCCCATTTCGTCAATTGCTTTAAGCAGCTCTTGGTTTAGATCGAGTTCTGCAAAGGTTCTGATCACTGTTGTTTCTCCACAAGCAATAAATGTTTCTGCCTCAAAAAGCAGACGATAAAAAAGAGTAGTCGGACATTATAGAAGCATTAGTGATTAGGATCACATGGTATTTGCTACATCTTGAGATAAAAATCTTTAGTAAGAGCAATAAATGCCTCGCTATAACCGCCATCGTGATGGATCGTAAGCGATTCACGCTGCAAATCTTGCTCGCAAGCAGGATCTTTAGACAATTCAAATAAGACTCGAAGTGCCGGTTTTCTGTTTGTTGTTTTCACATCAAGGCGCTTTGCTAGGTACCAACCACATTGTTGGGCAAGCTTGATGAAGCCTTCTCCTTCGGGCGTCGGCAGTATAAAACTGGCAGTGGCGGCATCAGTCGTTATCTCGAAACATCGCTCAGCAAGTTGCAGATGATCCAAGCTGTCGGTGTGTCTCGCGGTTGCTCTTTGGCTTTGCTGCGCCTGCTCTCCAGAGTTGAAGTAGGGCGGGTTACAAATTATTGCATCAAATCGTTGCGAGAAATCCGTGGTTAGCACACTGCCATGATGAAGGGAGATGCGATCTTGCCATGGTGACTGCTTAATATTGACTGTTGCTGCGTCAATGGCGTGCTGATCAATATCGATCGCTGAGATAGAGCTGTCTTCAAAACGTTGTGCAGCCATTAAGGCTAATAGCCCAGTTCCAGTGCCAATGTCGAGTATGGTTTCTTTATGAGCAAGATTTGCCCACGCGCCAAGTAACACGCCATCGGTACTAACAGGCATGCCACTTTGTCCTCCGTAAATAGAGAATTTTTTGAAATTGAAGCTTTTGGTTTCTGTTTTTTTGTCTTTCATGAATGTTCTGGATATCGATATATTTTAAGTGATTAGCTCTAATGTTAATTAATTGTATGGCTCAATGTTCTATTTGAGAATTTATTGTTGTTAATTATGGTTAGTTTATAATTATGGCAATATTTCCATATCTAGTGGAATCCACTGCTTTTGGTTCTCAAATGCAAATTTATATGGTGTTTTTTTGTGGTGACTTGCAGCTAGCTAAGTGTTTCGTCATTATGCGCGACTATTTTATAGATTGATTGGCAGCTTCTAGCTGTAACATTCATGTAAGCACAACATAAATTCATAAATATAATTAAGGATTATCTGTGAAACAGAGTCTAAAACTAACAGATATAATGGCATTGGGCTTTATGCTTTTTGCGTTTTTCTTGGGTGCGGGTAACATCATCTTCCCACCTCTTGCTGGCCAATTGGCTGGTGACCACTTTCTTCCAGCGATGTCTGGTTTCCTGCTGACCGCCGTTGGTCTGCCGTTAATCACAATCGTCGCAGTTGCAGTGGCGGGTGGCTCTTGGGGTCATCTAACTAAAGATCTTCCAAAGCAAGCTGCTACCATCATGGCTGTGCTGATCTTTATCATCATCGGTCCTGCATTTGCTGCACCACGTACCGGTCTTGTTGCTTATGAGATGGCGGTGAAACCGTTCTTCATCGATGCCTCTCAAGCTCACCTAACTCTCTTTTCGATTGCATTTTTTGTGGTAGCGATGTTCTTCTCATGGTCGCAAGGTAAGCTTATCGACGTGATTGGTAAGGTACTAACACCTGCATTATTCGTTGGTTTGGTTGTACTTGCGATTGCTGTATTCGTTAATCCTCAAGGCGATATTCTTGCGGCTCACGGTGAGTACATCACTCAGCCAATGACTAAAGGTTTCCTTGAAGGCTACAACACCATGGATACTTTTGCTTCTTTGATGTTTGGTATGCTGATTGTTGACGCGATTCGTAGCAAGGGTATTACAGACCGTGCAGCGACGACTAAGTATCTGATCAGCGCAGGTTGCATTGCAGCAGCTGGTCTAGCGTTTGTTTACATCTCTCTGTTCTTCCTAGGCGCAACAAGTGCAACAGTTGCTGCGGGTGCGGACAATGGCGGCGCTATCTTAAGCCTTTACGTTCAATCGTTGTTTGGTCCTTCTGGTCAGCTAGTGCTTTCTGTGATCGTACTATTGGCATGTCTAACAACGGCGATTGGCCTTGTATCAGCATGTTCTGATTACTTCAGCTCGCTAACGCCTCTGTCTTACAAGACTTGGGTAATCATTAACGGTGTAGCTTGTGCAACCGTAGCGAACGTTGGTCTTTCTCAACTGATTTCTCTGTCTGTGCCAGTATTGTTTGCGCTTTACCCGGTCGCTATCGCTCTAGTCGCACTGACGTTCTTGCGTAGCCGTTTCCCGAATCCAAAAGCGGCTTACCGCGTAGTGGTATTGGTATCGTTGATGTTTGCTCTAATTGATGGCGCTAAAGTAGCGGGTGTCGATGTGTCTGCACTTAAGATGCTGCCATTGTTCGAGATTGGTATGGGTTGGTTGCTTCCAACTGCTGCTGCAATCATCTGTATGTTCTTTGTTGGTAAATCAACAGAACAAGAGATGGCGGAAGAGACTGTTTAATCTTCCGTTGAGATTAAATCGTTAGTCCGAATTCAATATAAAGTTGAATAGAAAAGGCCTCATTACTTCGCAGTAATGAGGCCTTTTTGTATTCTGTTGTTTCGGAGCGTTCGATTCGGTTTAAACTTAGAACTTAGAACTTAGAACTTAGAACTTAAAGCTTTTCGCTGTACTCGACCAGTACTTGTTCAACCCAAGTTGCGATACGTTCGTCGCTGAGTTCGTACTGAGAATCTTCATCCAGAGCTAAACCAACAAACTGAGATTTGTCTTCTGTTAATGCTTTAGATGCTTCGAATTCGTAGCTGTCATCGTTTGGCCAGAAGCCGACAAACTCAGCGCCTGCGGTTTTCAGTTCATCATGCAATAGTCCCATCGCATCTAAGAACCACTCACCGTAGCCTTCTTGATCGCCTAGACCAAATAGAGCCACAACCTTGCCTTTCATTGGCGTGGTTGCGATGTCTTCCCACAACTCATTCCAATCTTCTTGAATTTCACCGAAATCCCACGTTGAAATACCAAGCAGTAAAAGGTCGTAGTCCGCCATAAAAGAAAGAGGGGTTTCTTTCACGTTATGGATATCAACTAGGTCTTCACCAATAATGCCGCGAATTTTCTCTGCTGCCATTTCGGTATAGCAGGTGGTTGAGCCGTAAAATAATCCAATTTTCATAGCAAACGTTCGATTTTAATTTCAGATGGCGAATTCTAACCATAAATCGACTTCGATTGCAGCGATTATCCGCTCAAGTCGTAATTTTTATGGCATTCATATTTGCTCTGACATACTCTCAAAACAGTTTCCAATATTGTGAGTAACACTATGCAGTCGCCTCAAGGGCAGAGCGCAGACCACGGTCTCGTTGAGCAGTTTTTAGATGCTATGTGGATGGAGAGAGGGTTATCAGAGAATACACTCGTCTCTTATCGTACGGATTTATCCAAACTACTGACGTGGATGGAAAAGCATAATTATCGCCTCGATTTTATTAGTCTGTCAGGGCTACAAGACTATCAAGGTTGGTTAGCCGACGCCGATTTCAAGCAGACATCTCGTGCTCGTATGTTGTCTGCCATTCGTCGTTTGTTCCAATATTTACATCGCGAGAAAGTAAGAGCAGACGATCCTAGTGCGCTGTTGATCAGCCCGAAACTGCCGAAGCGCTTACCGAAAGATTTAAGTGAAGAGCAAGTGGATTCGTTGCTTGAAGCGCCAGATCCAAACGACCCCATTGAGCTTCGCGATAAAGCGATGCTTGAGTTACTCTATGCAACTGGACTTCGTGTGACTGAGCTCGTTAGCCTGACCATGGAAAACATCAGTCTAAGGCAAGGTGTGGTGCGTGTGATCGGTAAAGGTGGCAAAGAGCGCTTGGTGCCAATGGGCGAAAATGCGGTCGACTGGATAGAGACATTTATCGAGCAAGGTCGCCCACAATTGTTGGGTGATAATAGTTCGGATGTGGTTTTTCCGAGTAAACGAGCGAAGCAAATGACCCGTCAAACGTTCTGGTATCGTATCAAGCATTATTCGGTGATAGCGGGTATCGACACGGAATTATTGTCGCCACACGTATTAAGGCATGCTTTTGCAACGCATTTACTGAACTATGGCGCAGATCTCAGGGTCGTACAGATGTTGCTTGGGCATAGTGACTTATCGACAACCCAAATTTATACTCACGTGGCGACTGAAAGGCTGAAGCAAATTCACGCTCAGCATCACCCACGTGCTTAAATCCATTTATTTTTAAGGTGAACTTAATGAGCGTATTACGCCGTCTTCCTCTATTAGCGCTTCCTCTCATGATTACTGCATGTAATGCATCAGAAGCGAAAGTAGAACAAACGTCAACAGCCGTAGAAGTTGCTTCAGCACAAGCTGTTGATACAGCTGCGTTAACAAAGCGCTTTGAAAAAATCGGTATTAAGGTAGAGAAGATTGTTCCTTCAGATATCGATGGCCTGTTAGAAATTCAAACCAACAGCGGCATTATCTTTTCTTCTCCAAAGGGCGATCACTTTCTAGCGGGCACTCTTTACTCTTTGGATGACAACGGTAAGTTCAGCGACGTATTGGCCGAGCGTCAAGCTCCGCTTAATGCTGAAAAGGTCGCGGCATTGTCAGATACGGTTATCGAATATAAAGCCGATAATGAAAAGTACGTTGTGACGGTGTTTACTGACATTACGTGTGGCTACTGTGTTCGTCTACACAGCCAAATGCAAGGCTATAACGATCTGGGGATTACCGTTCGTTACATGGCTTACCCTCGCCAAGGTGCGACCGGACAAGTTGCCGACCAAATGGCAGCCATTTGGGCTTCTGACGATCCAAAAGCAGCGATGCACAGTGCGAAAGCAGAACGTAAAATGCCAGCAGCGGGCACAGACCTTAGCGAGCAGAAGCAAATCATAGCGAAGCAGTATCAACTAGGCCGTGAGCTTGGTATTAATGGTACACCTGCTATCGTGCTAGCAAGTGGTGAGTTGGTGAGTGGTTACTTACCGCCTGCTCAACTTCTTCAGCGTTTAGAGCAGTAAGCTTTATTCCGAGCAAATCAGTTTGGTTTAGAACGCATGATTTGTTCAGAGCGATGAGGCTCGTTGAAAGTTATCTAACCTCGTCGCTCGTTGTTTTAATTCCCCCACGTTTTTGATTTAAGGAGTGGCCTGATTGATATCGGGCCCATTTTTATATGATAGAGATTCAACGCCGCCCTGAGGTCGATACTTCAGTTTTACCTGCTCACTTACCTGACTTGTTAAAGCGTATTTATGTGAGTCGCGGAATCGACAGTGCTGAGCAACTGGAGACGGCTGCGAAAGGCTTACACTCCTATCAAAAACTGGGCGGTATCGATGCTGCGGTAGAACTGCTTTTCAATGCGATTAAGCTTCAAAAGCGCATTATCGTTGTCGGTGATTTTGATGCCGATGGTGCGACGAGTTCCGCTTTGTCGGTATTGGCACTGCGCATGCTGGGCAGTTCTAATGTCGATTACTTAGTACCAAACCGCTTTGAAGATGGCTACGGCTTGAGCCCAGAGGTTGTTGAACAAGCGATTGAGATTGGTGCCGAAGTGATCATGACCGTGGACAACGGTGTCTCTTCGATTGACGGTGTTCGCTTCGCTAAAGAGCAAGGCCTTGATGTGTTGGTTACTGATCATCACTTACCGGGTAATGAACTGCCAATCGCTGATGCGATGGTGAACCCCAACCTAGAAAGCTGTGCATTTCCTTCAAAAGCACTAGCGGGTGTGGGTGTGGCGTTTTACCTGATGATGGCGCTGTGTGTTCATATGCGTAAATTGGGTTGGTTCGCACAACATGGCATGACAGAACCTAAGTTGATGGAACTGATCGATTTGGTTGCGTTAGGTACCGTTGCCGATGTGGTACCACTCGATGAAAATAACCGTATTTTGGTTCATCAAGGTTTGCAGCGTATCCGTGCAGGCAAAGCGCGCCCGGGTATTCAGGCCTTGATTGAAATTGCTAAGCGAGACGCTAAGCGTTTGGTCGCTTCGGATTTTGGTTTTGCACTTGGCCCACGTATCAATGCTGCAGGCCGATTGGATGATATGTCGTTTGGTGTTGAGTTGTTGATGAGCAATAACATTCATGCCGCGCGCCGAATGGCCAGCGAGTTAGATGGCTTGAACCAAACACGTAAAGAGATTGAAGAGGGCATGAAACAAGAGGCGATGGCTTTTTGTGAGCGCCTTGAGTTCGGTAAAGACGACTTGCCTTCCGGCTTAGCCCTGTTCCAACGTGATTGGCACCAAGGTGTGATTGGTATTTTGGCTTCGCGTATCAAAGATAAATACCACCGCCCAGTGATCGCATTCGCTGATGGTGGGGAAGGCAGTATCAAAGGTTCATGTCGCTCGATTCCGGGTTTGCACATGCGCGATGCACTTGACCGAATCGATACTCAAAACCCAGGCTTGATCTTGAAATTTGGTGGCCATGCGATGGCGGCCGGTTTGACCATTATGGAAAAAGATTTCGAGCGATTCAGCAAGATGTTTGATGACGTTGTGCGCAAAGAGCTCGGTGAGACAGCGCTGAAGGGCATCATCTTGTCTGATGGTGAACTGTTACCAGAAGAGTTCTCAATGTACACCGCTGAAACATTGCGTTCTGGTGGTCCTTGGGGACAAGCGTTCCCTGAACCGATCTTCGACGGTGAGTTCAAAGTACTGCATCAAAAGTTGGTGGGTGAGAAACACCTTAAATTGATGCTAGAACCTTTATACAAAGGCCATCCAACTAATGTAATGATCGATGGTATTGCCTTCAACGTTGATTTACGTCGCTGGCCTGATGCGTCCGTGAAAACGGTGAATCTCGCATTTAAGCTGGATATCAACGAGTTTCGTGGCAACCAATCTTTGCAGTTGATGATTGATCATATTGAAGCCAAATAGCGTTATCATTCATTAAATGATGTTCACCATTTAGCCCCAAATTCAACAAGCTCTGTTCAAAAACAGGGCTTGTTTTCTTTCTTTCCCTTATAAATCCTACGTCTTTTTCAGCCTGTCAAATTTATATCCCACTAAGTTATTGAATCTTGGCTTTCCACTCTAAAAAATTCTGTATCTCCGTCACACTTTTGAGTACAATTCTTCGGTTAAATTCTACTCATAAATGATGAGCTAAAATGTTTGAAATCAATCCTATTAAAAACCGTCTGCAGGATGTGTCTGAACGCACAAATATCCTGAGGGGGTATCTTTGACTATGACGCTAAGAAAGAGCGTCTAGAAGAAGTAAACGCAGAATTAGAACAACCGGATGTATGGAACGAACCTGAGCGTGCACAAGCGCTAGGTAAAGAACGTTCTGCATTGGAAGCGGTAGTAGAAACAATCGATTTACTTGACCAAGGTGTTGAGGATGTTGAAGGTCTATTAGAGCTTGCGGTTGAAGAAGAAGACCAAGAAACGTTTGACGAAATTGAACCAGAACTGGCTGAGCTAGAAGCTAAGCTAGAAAAACTGGAATTCCGTCGTATGTTTGCTGGCGATCACGACGCATCAGATTGCTACATCGATTTACAGTCAGGCTCGGGCGGTACAGAAGCTCAAGACTGGACTTCAATGATGTTGCGCATGTACTTACGTTGGGCAGATTCGAAAGGCTTCAAGACTGAAGTTATCGAAGTGTCTGATGGTGATGTTGCTGGCCTTAAAGGCGCAACGGTACGTATTTCTGGCGAATACGCTTATGGTTGGTTACGTACAGAGACTGGTGTTCACCGTTTGGTTCGTAAGTCACCATTTGATTCAAGTGGCCGTCGTCATACTTCATTTGCATCTGCGTTTATCTACCCAGAGATTGATGACAACATTACGATCGACATTAATCCTTCTGACTTACGTATTGACGTATACCGTGCCTCTGGCGCTGGTGGTCAGCACGTAAACACCACTGAATCGGCGGTACGTATTACTCACGTTCCAACCAACACAGTGGTTCAATGTCAGAATGACCGTTCGCAGCATAAGAACAAAGATCAAGCGATGAAGCAGCTACGTGCTAAGCTTTTTGAACTTGAGATTCAAAAACAAAATGCTGAAAAACAAGCGAGCGAAGAAACGAAATCAGACATCGGTTGGGGCAGTCAAATCCGCTCTTACGTACTGGATGATTCTCGTATCAAAGATTTGCGCACCGGCATCGAAAACCGTAACACTCAAGCGGTTCTTGACGGTGACTTAGACAAGTTTATTGAAGCTAGCCTGAAATCAGGTCTGTAAGCTTTACCAACTATTAAGCTTTACCAATAATATTGGTAAAAATGCCTATATTTGAAAAAATATAGCTGTCCAAATTATAAAAGCAGGGTACATCTCTAATGACTGATGCTGTTCAAAACGAAAACGCACAAGAAGCTTCTTCACCTGAAGAGAACAAACTAATCGCTGAGCGCCGCAGCAAGCTGGATCACATCCGCCTGAACTGCAAAGCTAACGGTCACCCAAATGACTTCCGTCGTGAGCACCTAGCTGGCGACCTTCAAGCGGAATTCGGTGAGAAGACTAAGGAAGAGCTAGAAGAGCTTAACCACATCGTTGCGATCGCTGGTCGTATTATGGCGAAGCGTGGTCCATTCCTTGCGATTCAAGAAACTTCTGGTCGTATCCAAGCATACGCAGCGAAAGACGTTCAAAAAGTACTAAAAGAGAAGTACCAAGGCCTAGATATCGGTGACATCATCGGTGTTAAAGGTGCGCTTCACAAGTCTGGTAAAGGCGACCTTTACGTGAACATGGAAGAGTTTGAATTGCTAACGAAAGCACTTCGTCCTCTGCCAGAGAAGTTCCACGGTCTAACTGACCAAGAAATGCGTTACCGTCAGCGTTACGTTGACCTAATCGTGAACGAAGACTCTCGTAACACATTCATCGTGCGTTCTAAGCTTGTGTCTTCAATCCGTAACTTCATGAGCTCCAAAGGCTACCTAGAAGTTGAAACGCCAATGATGCACGTGATCCCAGGTGGTGCAACAGCACGTCCATTCATCACTCATCACAACGCACTAGACATCGACATGTACCTACGTGTTGCACCTGAGCTTTACCTTAAGCGTCTAGTAGTTGGTGGTTTTGACCGTGTATTCGAGATCAACCGTAACTTCCGTAACGAAGGTCTTTCTCCACGTCACAACCCAGAATTCACAATGATGGAATTCTACCAAGCGTACTCTGACTACAAAGATCTAATGGATCTAACGGAAGAGATGCTAAGCACAGCAGCGATGGACGTTCTTGGTTCTACTTCTATGCCTTACGGTGACGAAACCGTTGAGTTCGGTGGCACTTACGCTCGCATGAGCATGTTCGATGCAATCAAACACTACACACCTGAAAATGCAAACATTCAAGCTCTGACTGAAGATGATCTTCAGAACAGAGAATTGATGGTTAAAATTGCAGAAGAAGTGGGTCTGTACGTTGAGAAGTTCTGGACATGTGGTCAGCTTCTTGAAGAGATCTTTGGTGAAACGGCTGAGCCTCAGCTAATTCAACCAACGTTCATCACGGGTTACCCAGCGGACATCTCTCCACTGGCTCGTCGTAGCGACAGCAACCCATTCTTCACAGACCGCTTTGAGTTCTTTATCGGTGGCCGTGAAGTAGCGAACGGTTTCTCTGAGCTTAACGATGCACAAGACCAAGACGAGCGTTTCAAAGCACAAGTTAACGCAAAAGACGCGGGTGATGACGAAGCTATGTACTACGATGCAGACTACATTACTGCACTAGAGCACGGCCTACCGCCAACAGCGGGTCAAGGTATTGGTATCGATCGCCTAGCGATGCTATTTACTAACACGCACACAATCCGTGACGTGATCTTGTTCCCGGCAATGCGTCCTCAAGCGTAATTTTCGCTGACAGGCTGTAACAGCCGATTCAATTTAAAAGCCACCTTCGGGTGGCTTTTTCTGTTTATAAGTGTCCAAAACCTTGCCTGTACCGCACTCTTGATTCGAAAAATCATTATTTCTGACATAGTCTTACTATTGAGACAAAAAATCTAAGATAGTCTCACTACTATACGTCTCTGCGCTGAATATGATCTCGCGGCATTTTTGTCGAACGATGAAGCAGTGACTCGTATTAGCCTGATTTAAATAAAAATAGAATAAGGAAGAAGGATGGGAACTCAATTTAAGATGGATTCCTTACCAGGTTCTCTTATCGTCGTTGGTGGTGCGTACGAACCCTGGTTATCTGTATTAGAACAAGTGGGTTGGCAGTGTACCCAGTGTGCAGATTTACGAAAAGCCGATGCATTGATTGCCGACATAGGCCCATGCATTGGCATTGTGGACCTTAGCCATGATGAGTTCAGCCTAAATGGCATTGCAAACTTGGTGAGTAACAATAAGCAGGTTAGATGGCTCGCCTTTATCCGTGAATCGCAATTAAGCTCCGATACTATTTGCCAGTTTATCGTTAACTTCTGTATCGACTTTTTCACGGCGCCCATTCCAGATGCACAGCTACTGAGTACCATAGGTCACCAGCTTGGGATGCTTAAGCTTGAGCAGAAAGTATGGCCAAACTACGGCATTAACAACAATATGGGCTTGTTGGGCGACTCGGTGGCAGTAAAGCGCCTAAGAGACCAAGTAAAGCGTATTGGGCCGACAGATGTCAGTATCTTAATTTATGGCGAGAGTGGGGCAGGCAAAGAGACGATTGCACGCTCTATTCATCAAAACTCTTCGCGCGCGCAAAAGCCATTTTTAACAGTCAATTGCCGAGCTCTGTCTGAGATGAGAATTGAGTCTGAAGTCTTCGGCATTTCAGCCCTATCTGATGTTGCCCCCTGTATGTTGGAAGAGGCGGACGGTGGCACGATATTACTCAATGATGTGTTGGCGATGCCCCGCAATCAACAGTTGAATCTGTTGCGCTTCTTGCAAGAAGGCAAGGTAGAGACGGAGACTGGATCGAAATCGGTGGATGTTCGTATTCTGGCGGCTAACTCTTCTGATATTGAAAAGGCATTGATTAAGGGTGACTTCAATGAAGAGCTTTACCACTACATCAATGTTCTACGAATTCAGGTTCCGAGCTTAAAAGAGCGGGTTAGTGATATCTCAGTGTTGGCCAATCATTTCTTACGTCAGTATTCGAAAGAGTTTAATGCTCAAGCCAAGAGTTTCTCTGACGAAGCGCTTCGATCGATGAATCGTTATCACTGGCCGGGCAATGTCCGTGAGCTGATGAACCAAATCAAACGCGTGGTGTTGATGTCGGACTCGGTGATCATTGAAGATCATCAACTGGATTTACCTAAGCAAAATGATGAGCGCCGTAGCCTCAAAAGTATCCGTGAGCGTTCAGAGCGAGATGCGTTGCTGATTGTTCTGGAATCTTATGGTGGTCAAGTATCGTTGGCTGCTAAGGAACTTGGAGTTTCGCGCGCAACCATGTACCGATTGCTGAACAAACATAGCCTTATTTCTGAAGGTGTTGTTTAGAACTCTCAATGAATCGATTTTATCCGGTTAGTGTCAATCTAAGAGCCACGCATGATGCGTGGCTTTTTTGTTACCCACCGCTACAACTTCCAGTTGGCAGTTGCTGGCTGATAGATTGAGCTATTGGACGCTTGGTCGTTAAGAGAGATGTTCTGTGATTTTATATAATCATAGTGAATATGTTATATATAAAGTGATATGCAACTGATATTTTGGGTGAATCATTTGTTTTGAAATTGTTAATCAATTATCGGTTGAATAATATACACACTTGGTTAGACTTTAACCGTGAAAGCAATGGTTTAACAAAGACTTATTTGCTTTTATTATCTCATTTCTTTTTGGATTTTTTAGTTAGTTTGGAGGCGCAAATGAAACATTTCGATTTTATACAGCATATTTGCGCGTCGTTTGATCCGTGTACTGACATGGTGACTGTTATGTCACAAGCATCAGCCATGGCCGATCGAAACACCCAAGATAAACCTAACTAATAGATCCGTACCCTTATTTGGCTGCGGAAAAATAGCAGCTAAGTGAGAAGCCCTCATACTATCTAGAACGCTATTTTTCCTCAGTTTATTCCACAACTGGAGAGTTATTATGCGTCACTCAGTATATTTAAAACTAGCAACAGTCCTTATCCGTGCAGACCTTCGTCGTGAAGAGCGTGAATGGCAACGAAAAGTTCGTCGTAGTTCATATGATCTACCATGGAACAATACCCACTTATTGAGAGATATTGGCCTTGAAGCCGATGGTCGACCAATTGGTTTTTCTGAGCCTGAAGTTGTCACGATTGAGCGCCGAGTTCGTCATCTTCGTCGAGTCTTAAGCGCGCGAATACCGACGTAATCTTGTGGGGTGATAGCGCCTTTCACCCCTTAAGATAAACATCAGCGATAGTTATGGCGTCGAAAGCACAAGCTTTTGAACTAGATCTGGCCAAAAAAGAGAAGCACTTGCTTCTCTTTTTTGCTTTTTTAAGCCGTTATGTATGATTTTTTAAGTCGTTATCTAGTAAAGGAAAAGAGTTCTACTAAGCTTTATGTAGCAATGGAGGCAGGCTATGCAAAAGCATCAATTAGACATGTGGTTACATGGAAAGCATAAAGACTCTTATCAAACACCTAAAGTGTACGTTATTGGCTGTTCCGATATCTCGGAATATCTATTGGCGGTAGAATATAAACACAAGTTGGAACCCGTTAAGCAAGACGGAGAACCGCTTCACTTTGGATCCTTGGATCAAGTGAAAGAGGAGTTGCTCCGGCTCGGCTTTGAAAAGGCCTACCTTCGCTTGCACAACGCGTATGATGAGTTTGGTAATGAACCCAACCAAAGCTACTGCGATATAGAGCTAGCTCTAAAGCCGCATTAGAACGTCCCTGTAACACACGACAACCAATGTCATCCATTGCGTTAGTCATTGGCGAAGCAAGTATTAATCGCTAGGCACAGTGGCTGTGAGCTATTTATGCGTAGTGTGTTGTGAGCAAGTTATGGGTGAACTGGGTTCGTAGGTAGAAACCACGAGGTTTGGTCTTGATAGGCTTTCCACTCGCACCATACGCTTCTGTTAATACTCGGCTGTTTGCTGCTTTCGGTCGCAAATGCAATGCTTCTCCGTGCCTTGCTGTGATCTGCTCAACATTGCCTAACACGATTAACTCCATCAGTTCTTCCCAATCCCTTTTTAAGATCTCGTCTTCCGCTGGGGTTGGCGTCCAGAGTAAAGGGGATCCGACATGTCTTTCTGCAAGCGGGATCTCTCGTTCACCTTCAACGGGGATCCACAACACTTTAGAGAGCTTGTTTCGGACGTGACTGGTTTCCCATGTTAATCCTTGTATTCCCATTAAGGGGGCGACACAGACAAAGGTTGTTTCTAAAGGCTTGCCAGAATAACCAATAGGAATACTTTTTAGTTCGATCCCTAACTTAGCAAAATCTTGCTCTGGCTTACTGCCTGCCGCTGCACCCAAATGCCATTCTAATAGTTGCCCAACCCAGCCTTTATCGCGCTTAAGATCGTTTGGCATGATCATCTCAGCTTCATCTGCGAGCTCTTTGAATGTCATTCCGGCGATAGCATACGCTCTGTCTAAGAGCTCTTGTTGTGTTTGTGGTTCTGGTTTCATAATAAAAGGCATGATCAAAAAAATGATTTTATCAGAAGTTATCACCAAATGCCGACTGGTTAAGAAATGATCTCATTGCTATAAAAGGGATCAAACTCATGGTTATCCACAGGTCATGAAGGTAATTAATTGAAATATTAATTTAGTGTATAAATAAACAGGGGTTTATGGTGGATAAAATGCTTGCTAAATGGGGTTCAAAATGAATCTTTGACCCACCAGTGTGGATAAGCAGCGGAGTGGTTGATCTTTAACCATGTTTGATTTTGAAAAGATCTTTTGGTTTTTGAAGATTGTTTATTTTATGATTTTGTTTTTAAGTTATTGATTTTTATGTGTTTTTTATTGTTAATGGCGAGGGGCTACTTTAGGTGTTGATGAATGTATGGATTAAAAAAAACGATTGCGGGTAATTCTTCACATAGTTATTCACAGAAAAGGTGAATAAATGTGGTCTATGTCTCACTCTTATGTGGGTAACTAAGATTTGAGCAAAACTTATCCATATTCTTAGTTAATAGTCATAAATATAGCGCTTGTCACGTCACTAAGTTTGCTCCAATTGGGGATATGTGGAAAAATCAGTGTAATTAAAAATTTAGATAGAGGTTGGCCAGTGATAGATGGCGATGGTTACCGATTAAATGTTGGTATTGTAATCTGTAACAACCATGGTCAGGTCTTCTGGGCTAAACGATACGGGCAACATTCATGGCAATTCCCTCAAGGGGGAATAGATGAAGGTGAAACTCCGGAACAGGCAATGTACCGCGAGTTGTATGAAGAGGTTGGCCTTACAAAAAAGGATGTAAAAATCGTCGCGACAAGTCGTCATTGGTTACGCTATAAGCTACCCAAACGACTGGTTCGGTGGGATTCGAAACCTGTCTGTATTGGACAAAAACAGAAGTGGTTTCTTTTGCGCTTAGATTGCGATGAATCGCATATCAATATGCAGCGTGGAAGTACACCTGAGTTTGATGGTTGGCGTTGGGTGAGTTACTGGTACCCAGTTCGACAAGTTGTTTCTTTCAAGCGAGATGTTTACCGTCGAGCAATGAAAGAATTCGCATCTTTAGCAATGCCGTTTAAAGAGCGAAAAACAAAAGGAAAACGCAAATTGCGTAGAGGTTAAGCATGCTCAGCCAACTAAGGGAAATAGTTGAACACGTATCAAGAGTTGAAGATGTGTCGACGGCTCTTGATATTTTGGTGAAAGAGACATGCAGTGCGATGCAGACAGAGTGCTGCACCGTGTATCTAGCGAATAATGATATGCAGCGCCTTGAGTTGATGGCAACTCAAGGCCTGATCTTTGAAGGGAATAGTATTCAGATTGGTTTTGACGAAGGCTTAGTTGGCCTTGTCAAAAGAAGTGCTGAGCCTATTAACCTTGCTCAGGCATCTGCTCACCCAGCTTATAAGTTTTTTCCAGAACTAGGAGAAAGTGTTTATCACTCTTTTCTAGGCACTCCGATTATCCATCGCAAGCAAGTGCTTGGTGTTTTGGTTATTCAACAGAAATCCCCTCGTTTATTCAGTGAAATGGAAGAGTCTTTCCTTGTCACTCTCTCTGCTCAACTTGCGGTTATTGTGGCGCATGCCCAAACTCAAGGCCATTGGCTTCTTGAGCAACAGAAGCTACCTGTGACCAAGGGTATTGCTGCGTCATCGGGCGTTGCGATCGGTGATTTATGGTGGGACAACACCCAACCTGAATTAACCGATGTTTATCCAGCATCGACGCTCAATGTTGAAAGAGAGCATGAGTTGTTGGCTGTTGCCGTCGAAAATGCCCTCAATGACTTTAAGCGCATGCGAAAGCGTTTAGACAGTGAAATCAATAAAGACGCGTTGGCGATCTTTGATCTGTTTACTCACTTACTCAACGATCCGATGTTGCGTAAGGATCTAAAGAGTCAAATCCAGAAAGGCGATAAAGCCGATTGGGCATTGAGACAGGTTGTTGAGAGTTACTCGAATCGCTTTGCCCGTATGTCTGATGTCTACCTTCGAGAGAGGGCGCAAGACATTCGCGAGTTGGGTCAAAGGCTGCTGTATTTCCTTCACAACTCAGAGCACGAACTGCGTACTCTAGATAAACCGATTATCTTGGTGGTACGTGAGTTAACGGCTTCTGTCTTAGCGTCTATTCCGAAAGAGAAGTTATTAGCTGTCGTTTCTTTGGAAGGGGCGGCGAACTCGCACGCGGCTATTTTATCTCGCGCATTAGGCATCCCTTCGGTAATGGGGGTAAATCTCAACCTAGCTCAAGCCAATGGCAAACAAGCGATTGTCGATGGTTACAGCGGTGAGATCTTTATTGAGCCGACTCAGAGCCTACTGAGCGAGTACCAAGGGCTAATTCTAGAAGAGAGTGAACTCTCCTCTATGGTTAACCGAGAATTATACTTACCTGCAAAAACCCAAGATGACCGACAGGTCGAGATCTTGCTTAATGCGGGCTTAAGTGCCGACACCAATATTGCGATCAACCAAGGGGTGGATGGCGTAGGCCTGTATCGAACAGAAATCTCTTTCTTGTTACAACAAAGGTTCCCGTCAGAAGACGAACAGTTCAAGCAGTATCGCTCTGTGCTCGCGAGTTACCCTGAGAAACAAGTTGTGATGCGAACTTTGGATATTGGTGGCGATAAGGCGTTACCTTACTTCCCAATAGAAGAAGACAATCCATTTCTTGGCTGGCGTGGCATTCGTTTTACCCTTGATCATCCCGACATCTTTATTATCCAATTGCGTGCGATGTTACGTGCGAGTTGTGATAGCCAGAACTTGAGTATCTTGTTGCCGATGATCTCTAGCACTCAAGAACTGGATGATACTGTTCAACTCATCGAGCAAGCCTATGACGAAGTGCACGAGCTTGATAACCGAGTGCGTATGCCACGCATTGGTATCATGATCGAAGTACCATCAATGCTTTACCTTCTTCCGCTTATTGCGGATAAAGTTGATTTCGTTTCGGTGGGCACCAATGACTTAACTCAATATTTATTGGCGGTTGACCGGAACAATTCCCGCGTCTCTGATGTCTATGAATCCATGCACCCTGCAGTGATCATGGCATTGAAACACATCCATGATACTTGTAAGCAATATCAATTGCCTGTGTGTATATGTGGAGAGCTCGCGGGTGATCCAATGGGCGCATTGCTCTTGATTGGGTTAGGGTATGAGACGTTAAGTATGAATACCTCAAATGTCGCAAGGACTAAGTATTTGATTCGTCAATCTAAGCTTAGTGAACTGCAAGATTTGGCAAATGAGGCGCTATCAAAACCGTATGGAAGTGACATCTATAGTATGATGCTCAACTATTTCGAAGAGCGTGAATTTACAGGCTTCATTCGAGCGGGTAAAAAATAGGATTTAACGTGTCATACGAACTCATTGGCTTGTTGGCAGGCCTTGGTGCTGTTGTTGGTGTTTTAGCGGGTTTGCTGGGCATTGGTGGTGGTTTGCTGGTGGTTCCAGCCTTGCTGTTTTTGCTTCCTAAAGCGGGTATTCCTCAAGAGTTTGCAATGCAGATGGCGTTAGCGACTTCGTTATCAACCATTATTGTTACCTCCGGATCTTCTGCGATTAATCACCTAAAGCTAGGCAACGTCGAGATCTTTGTTGTGAAGTGGCTGATGCCTGGAGTAGTGGTCGGTGGCTTCCTAGGTTCTTTCATCGCAGACGTTATTCCCGCGCAATATTTGCCGAAGGTATTTGGTGTGATTGTCTTGGTATTGGCATTGCAAATGCTGCTATCCATTCGTTCAACAAGCCAAAAAGTAATGCCTAGTTCGGCAAAGACGATGATGTATGGTGGCGGAATTGGAGTGGTATCGAGCTTAGCGGGTATCGGTGGAGGGTCTCTATCTGTGCCTTTCCTGAATCATCACGGTGTGGAAATGCGCAAAGCCGTAGGTTCATCTTCAGTATGCGGCTGTGTCATTGCGATTTCAGGGATGCTGGGATTCATTTGGCATGGTTCATCAGTTAACGATTTACCCGCTTTCAGTTTAGGCTACGTGTATCTACCCGCTTTGGTTGCGATATCTTGCACCTCAGTGTTGACCACTCGAATTGGCGCTAAGTTGGCGACTCAACTGCCAACGCCAGTGTTGAAAAAATTCTTTGCGGTATTTTTAATGTTTATAGCATCAATGATGCTGCTGTAGTGTATTTCTCCGTTGGTTGTTTTTCTGAGTTACTTAATTTCAGTGAAGCAGTTAACCCATTGTTTATTATTTAGATAGAGAGCCAAGTATGTCTCAGGGTTTTATCGAATTCCCAAATATCGATCCTGTTCTTATTGAACTAGGACCAATCTCAGTTCGTTGGTATGGCCTAATGTACCTGGTCGGTTTTATGTTCGCGCTTTGGTTAGCAAATCGCCGAGCTGATCAACCTGGTAGCGGTTGGACTCGAGAGCAAGTGTCAGATTTACTGTTTGCTGGCTTTCTAGGTGTGGTGCTTGGTGGCCGTATTGGCTACGTAATTTTCTACAACTTTGACCTATTCCTCGCAGATCCTCTTTACCTCTTTAAGGTATGGACTGGCGGTATGTCTTTCCACGGTGGTTTGCTTGGTGTTATCACTGCGATGTTCTGGTATGCCAAAAAGAACGGTCGAACCTTCTTTGGTGTCGCAGACATGATTGCACCATTGGTGCCATTTGGTTTAGGTATGGGACGTATGGGTAACTTCATGAACAGCGAGCTTTGGGGCCGTGTGACTGATGTTCCATGGGCGATCGTGTTCCCTAATGGTGGTCCACTTCCTCGCCACCCATCTCAGCTTTATGAAATGGCGCTTGAAGGTATTGTGCTGTTCTTCATCTTGAACTGGTTCATCAAAAAGCCGCGTCCTCTAGGTTCTGTATCAGGGTTATTCCTAGCAGGATATGGTACATTCCGCTTCCTAGTTGAATACGTACGTGAACCTGATGCTCAACTTGGCTTGTTCGGTGGGTTTATCTCGATGGGACAAATCCTATCACTGCCAATGGTTATTGTCGGTGCGCTGATGATGGTTTGGGCATACAAGCGTGGTCACTACAAAGACGAATTACCACAACAAACGAAGTAAGGAATTGGTGTGAAACAGTATTTAGATCTCTGTCAGCGTATCGTTGATGACGGTACTTGGATTGAAAATGAACGCACAGGCAAGCGCTGCCTAACCGTGATCAATGCTGACCTTGAATATGATGTTGGTAATAACCAATTCCCACTGGTAACAACGCGTAAAAGCTTTTGGAAAGCGGCAGTTGCTGAACTGCTTGGCTATATCCGTGGTTACGATAATGCTGAAGATTTTCGCAAGCTAGGAACTAAAACTTGGGATGCGAATTCGAACCTGAACGAAGCATGGCTGAATAACCCTTATCGCAAGGGTGAAGATGACATGGGCCGTGTTTACGGCGTTCAAGGACGTGCATGGGCGAAACCTGATGGCGGTCATATCGACCAACTGAAGAAGATTGTTGATGATTTAGCTAACGGTATTGATGACCGTGGCGAGATCTTAAATTTCTACAACCCAGGCGAGTTCCACATGGGTTGTTTGCGTCCGTGTATGTACAGCCACCACTTCTCTCTGCTTGGTGACACTCTGTACCTAAACAGTACTCAGCGCTCTTGTGACGTCCCACTAGGTTTGAATTTCAATATGGTTCAAGTGTATGTGTTCCTCGCTATCATGGCGCAGATCACCGGCAAGAAAGCGGGTGTGGCTTATCACAAGCTTGTTAACGCTCATATCTATGAAGATCAACTTGCACCAATGCGTGATGTTCAGTTGAAGCGTGAGCCTTTAGCTGGCCCAACATTCCATATCAATCCTGAAATTAAGTCTCTAGAAGATCTGGAAACGTGGGTAACGATGGATGACTTCTGGGTTGAAGGTTACGAATGCCACGAAGCGATTAAGTACCCGTTCTCGGTGTAACCTAACCTAACCTAATCTAATCTGCTTTGACTGATTGAAAGGCTGCCTCTGTGCAGCCTTTTTTGTATCCAAGGGAGCAGTGACGAGTAAACGGGATGCGAGATACGAAGGTTAAAAGCAAACTTCATTCCCTAGACTTATGAAGGAAGGAGTCGGAAATCTCTGGGGATTGTGAGGCGTTTAGATTCCCTATCACGCTGTAGGGAATGACAGTTTTTAGGTGCTAGATGCGAGTAAACGAAGAGCGTGTTTAGATTTGAGTCAGTGATATACGAAATATCAAACGCAGGTAATGAGAAGGAGTTGTTTTCGTTACTCGTTCACTCGAATCCCGCATCTTTTTTGCTTCTCTCATCTGCTCTAAAAAGAAAAAGCCCGCAACCTAGGTTGCGGGCTTTGCTATAAGCGATGTTTGTTTTGCTATTAAGCAGTCAGTGCTAACACGCTACCAGGCAGTACAAGGAATACCGCAACAAGATAACCAGCCACTACAGCTTTGTTTTTCACTGCCATGTCTGAAATGATATCAGCTGCTTTCACTGGCAGTTCACGTAGGAACGGAATACCAAAGATGAATACTGTTGCCATGATGTTGAACACCAAGTGTACTAGAGCAATTTGTAGTGCGAATACTGCGAACTCACCAGATACTGCTGTCGCTGCTAATAGCGCGGTAATACACGTACCGATGTTTGCACCCAAAGTGAATGGGTAAACGTCACGTACTTTAAGAACACCTGAACCAACTAGTGGAACCATCAAGCTTGTTGTCGTTGAAGAAGACTGAACAAGGATAGTAACGATAGAGCCAGAAGCGATACCGTGGATAGGACCACGACCGATTGCATTCTTTAGAATCTCACGAGCACGGCCAACCATTAGGCTCTTCATTAGCTTACCCATTACCGTGATAGCTACGAAGATAGTCGCGATACCTAGAACGATAAGCATAACCCCACCAACAGTGTCGCCAAACGTTGATAGTGGTTCTTTAATCGCACTTACAACAGGCTTAGTGATTGGCTTGATGAAGTTAAGACCACCCATGCTCATATCACCTGTTGCTAGCATCGGTGATACTAACCAGTGAGAAATTTTCTCTAGAATACCAAACGCCATCTCTAGTGGTAGGAAGATAGCAACGGCTAATAGGTTAAAGAAGTCGTGAATCGTCGCACTTGCGAATGCACGTTTGAATTCATCTTTACAACGAACATGACCAAGGCTAACTAGCGTATTGGTTACCGTAGTACCAATATTCGCACCCATGATCATAGGGATTGCTAGCTCAACAGGTAAACCACCGGCCACAAGGCCAACGATAATTGAAGTAACTGTACTTGATGATTGAATAAGTGCTGTAGCCACTAAACCAATCATTAAGCCTGCAACTGGGTGTGAAGCAAATTCGAAAAGAACCTTTGCTTGCTCGCCTGTTGCCCATTTGAAGCCTGTACCAACCATTGAAACTGAAAGTAATAGTAGGTAAAGCATGAATGCCAAGTTAGCCCAGCGTAGCCAACGAGTTGTGCTCGAGATAGGCGCTGCTGCAGTAGTAGCTTGGTTCATAATGTTTTCTCCATTGGACCGTTTAAGTCTGTGTTTGGTCTGTTTGTTTAATCTGAGCGTGATGTTAGAGAACAAATATTTCAGTAATATTACATTTTGGTTTAGGTGAGACTTTTTTGTGATGATTTGCTCTTTAAATATTCCACTAGCTAATGTGGTTGTTTTAAGTGGCTGTTTTTGATTGAGTTTTAATGATTTATCTATAGGTGATATAGATCTTAAAAGTTAGAGAAAAATTGAAAATAATCGCTCAAATATTACATTATGAAATCACACACTTCGAAAAAATAAGTGGTAATGACAATTTAAGTTAGGTTTTTCCGAGTTTGTTGAGTGGGCGTGTCATATTTGATATAAAAGGTTATCTACTCTTTTAATACGGCACACTTATGTCGCACCTCAACTATAACCATCTTTATTACTTCTGGATGGTTTGCAAACAAGGCTCTGTTACTAAAGCCGCAGAAGCTCTGTTTTTAACGCCACAAACCGTAACGGGTCAGATCAAAGCGTTAGAAGAACGTATGGATGGCAAGCTAACAAAGCGTAATGGTCGCAGTGTTGAGCCGACAGAGCTTGGGCAGTTGGTATTTAAGTATGCCGATCGTATGTTTGGCCTGAGCTACGAAATGCTGGATATCGTGAATTATAGCCAGCACTCTAATATTCTGTTTGATGTGGGTGTTGCGGATGCACTGTCCAAAAGATTAGTCAGTAAGATATTGATGTCGACTATCCCACCCGATAACAGCATTCATTTACGCTGTTTTGAGTCGACCCATGAAATGCTACTCGAGCAACTGTCTCAGCATAAGCTCGATATGATTCTTTCAGACTGCCCTGTAGATTCAAGCCAAAGCCCAGGCCTTTTCAGTAAAAAACTGGGTGAGAGTGGAATGAGTTTTTTCTGTTCTGGCAAAGTTGAAGGGATTAGTTTTCCCGCTGTGTTAGAAGAAAGGAAGCTTTTGATCCCTGGAAGTCGAACTTCTATGGGGCGAAAAGTACTGCAATGGTTTGATCGACAAGGTTTAAAACCCGATATTTTGGGCGAATTTGATGATGTTGCTTTGATGAAAGCTTTTGCGCGTTATCACCATGATGCCATTTTTCTTGCTCCCACTCTTTATATGTCTGAAGTGGAAGAAGACACCTCTTTGCAACTTTTGTGTGATATTGAAGAGTTAAAAGAAGAGTACTACGTCATATTTGCTGAACGGATGATCCAACATCCAGCAGTAAAAAACGTATGTGACGCAGATTTTAGTAAATTGTTCGAATGAGTTAGTTTGTTAATGAATTGATATCGATTATCATATCCAAGCAATATGCCGTAAATATTGATTGCCCGTAGTTGGCGTAATAAGTCGTTGGGAGCCAGACTATGAACTTAAAAGAGATGGAGAAGAACTCGGCGCAGGCCGTTATTCTACTCAAAGCCATGGCCAACGAGCGACGTTTACAGATCTTGTGCTTATTGCATGGCACAGAACTGTCGGTCGGGGAGTTATGTGGCAAGTTGGAATTGAGTCAATCAGCGTTATCTCAGCATCTTGCTTGGTTGAGAAGAGATGGCTTAGTCGAAACTCGTAAAGAAGCTCAGACGGTGTATTACACATTGAGCAGTGAAGAAGTAAAAGCGATGATTAACCTACTGCATGGTATGTACTGCAAGTAGCTTATTGCTGGTGGATTAGCTCATTTCCTATCAGAAATAAGATAGGCACAAGGAAGTGTCGCTATTTATTAGTGAGGCTTAAGAACCATTATTAGCAAGGCTTAAACAGCTATTAGTAAGACTTCGAGATGTGTTCGCCAAATTTCAGATATAAAAAAACCGGCCGAGACCGGTTTTTTTCGTTTTGCGTTGTAATCAAATTTCTATTAAAGAGCTTTGATTGCAGCAGCGAAACGAGACTTATGACGTGCAGCTTTATTCTTATGAATAAGGCCTTTAGTCGCCATGCGGTCTAGAAGAGGTGTAACTTCTACAAGAGCAGCAGTTGCAGCTTCTTTATTGCCAGCTTCAATAGCTGCAATAGTTTTTTTCATGTAAGTGCGCATCATAGAACGACGGCTAGCATTGTGCTGGCGACGTTTCTCAGCTTGGATAGCGCGCTTCTTAGCAGATTTACTGTTTGCCAAGGTCTAACTCCCAAAAACTTAGTTCGGTGACAATTTAAGGGCGAGGACTATCCCTCATAGGCGCTTAATTGTCAAATGATTTGTGCAAAAACCAATCTCAGCCAAACAAATTTTGGTATGGAAAGGTCATCGCGGTTAAGATGGCGGGGATTCTAACAGCATTTTTAGACCAATGCTAATAATTATGCTTCTTAGGATAGGATAGTATTTATCCTTGATTGAAAGTAATCAACCAGTGTCAGAGGTTTGTGTGAGTAAACGACTATTAAAGTCAGGCCTGATTGTCAGTGTAATGACTTTTGTTTCCCGTGTCTTGGGGCTAGTACGTGATGTCGTAGTAGCAAACTTAATGGGGGCAGGAGCAAGTGCAGACGTATTTTTCTTCGCCAATAAAATTCCTAATTTTTTACGTCGGCTGTTTGCCGAAGGTGCTTTTTCTCAAGCCTTTGTACCAGTATTAACGGAATATCACGCCGCAGGTGATAAAGATAAAACTCGAGACTTGATAGCAAAGGTGTCCGGTACTCTTGGGGTGTTGGTTTCTATTGTTACGGTGCTTGGGGTATTAGGCTCTGGGGTTATCACCGCAATGTTCGGTGCGGGTTGGTTTATTGATTGGCTTAATGACGGCCCCTCGGCGCCTAAGTTTGAACTCGCCAGCCTAATGCTGAAAATTACTTTTCCTTATTTATGGTTCATTACGTTTGTCGCTTTATCAGGTGCAATCCTCAATACCATGGGCAAATTTGCGGTTTCGTCATTCACGCCTGTGTTCTTGAACGTAATGATTATTGCTTGTGCTTGGTTTCTTGCTCCTAATTTAGAACAACCTGAAATTGGTTTATCCATCGGCGTTTTTCTTGGAGGCTTAGTTCAATTCCTGTTCCAAATGCCTTTCTTGATTAAAGCGGGAGTACTGGTTAAGCCTAAATGGGGTTGGAGAGATCCGGGCGTGGTTAAGATCCGCACGTTAATGATCCCTGCTTTGTTTGGTGTGTCAGTAAGTCAAATCAACTTGTTGTTCGATACCTTTATTGCCAGCTTTCTAGCGACGGGCTCTATCAGTTGGTTGTATTACTCGGATCGACTATTAGAATTCCCACTCGGTTTGTTTGGTATCGCCATTGCGACGGTTATTCTTCCTGCTTTATCCCGTAAGCACGTTGATGCCGAAGGTGAAGGGTTTGCTCATACCATGGACTGGGGGGTGCGCATGGTACTGCTGCTCGGCATTCCTGCGATGTTTGGCCTTATTGTGTTAGCAAAACCGATGTTGATGGTGCTGTTTATGCGTGGTGAGTTTTCTCCTCATGATGTTAATCAGGCTTCCATGTCTTTAGTGGCGTACGCTTCAGGCTTGCTGAATTTCATGCTTATTAAAGTCTTGGCTCCCGGCTATTACTCTCGTCAAGACACTAAAACACCGGTGAAGTACGGCATCATTGCGATGGTGACTAACATGGTGTTCAACGCAATCTTCGCTTATTTCTATGGTTATGTTGGTTTGGCTATCGCAACGGCGTTGTCTGCTTTCGTGAATATGACTCTGCTTTATCGTGGGTTGCATCTAGCGGGTGTTTATCGTTTAACCAAGACTACATTGTTGTTTAGCCTTAAATTATTGATCTCAGGTACGGTAATGATTGGCGTGATTTTATGGCAGCTAGACAATATGCAATTGTGGCTTGATTGGGGCTTTAACCAAAGAGCGTTGACACTAACAGGGTTGATCGCACTTGGCGCCTTTGCTTATATTGTGTCGATACTGGTTTTAGGTATCCGAGTAAAACATTTAAAAGCAGCGACAGATTAATACTGATTAGTATATAATCCGTCGGTTTCACACAATAAATGATGCAAATAACAGGTTTTAGCTGATCACAATGGAACTGATCCGAGGTATACACAATATCAAAGCGCAGCATCATGGCTGTGTATTAACCATAGGTAACTTCGATGGTGTTCATTTAGGGCATCAAGAGGTTCTGAGTCAGGTTTCTAAACAAGCTGCAGCATTAGGGCTCCCTTCTGTTGTCATGACGTTTGAGCCGCAACCTATGGAGTTGTTTGCCAAAGGTAAAGCACCAGCACGTTTAACTCGCTTACGAGATAAATACGTGCAACTGAGTAAGCTAAATATCAGTCGTTTATTGTGTGTGAATTTTAATCAGTATTTTGCAAGCTTGTCGGCGGAAGCGTTCATTAAAGACCTTTTGGTTGATAAGCTAGGCGTGAAATTCTTGGTTGTCGGTGACGATTTTTGCTTCGGTAAGGGTCGTACTGGTAATTTCGCTATGCTTCAAGAAGCGGGCGAGAAGTATGGTTTTGAGGTGGTGAGCACCCAGAGCTATTGCTTAAACCAATTACGAGTAAGCAGTACTGAGATACGAAATGCGTTAGCGGCCAATGACTTGGCTTCTAGTGCTACCATGCTAGGGCGTGACTACAGTATCAGTGGTCGTGTTTCTCATGGTCGTAAACTAGGGAGAACTATCGGTTTCCCTACCGCTAATATTCCATTAAAGCGTTGTGTGTCTCCTGTTTCGGGAGTGTATGTTGTTGAAGCATTAGATATCGACGGTGTGCCTGTCGGTGGTGTTGCTAATATTGGACAACGACCAACGGTTAATGGTGTAAGGCAGCAATTAGAAGTGCATTTTTTTGACTTTAAAGCCAATTTATATGGTAAACAGTTAGAAGTACGACTTTTGCACAAACTGCGCGACGAGATAAAATTTGAATCGTTCGACGCATTAAAGAATCAAATAGAATTGGATGCTGAAGCCGCAAGGGTGTGGCTGCTTCAGCTAAAGAATTAGTCGGATGATTCCACCGATTAACATAATGTCTAACTTCGCCCAATATAACGGAATTAAGAATCGATGAGTGATTATAAAGATACCCTGAACTTACCAGAAACAGGGTTCCCAATGCGTGGCAATCTGGCAAATCGTGAACCAGAAATGCTTAAGCGTTGGTACAAAGAAGACCTTTACGGTGAAATCCGTAAGGCAAAGAAAGGTAAAAAATCTTTCGTGCTGCATGACGGCCCTCCATACGCGAACGGCGACATTCACATTGGCCACGCGCTGAACAAGATTCTTAAAGACATTATTATCAAATCTAAGACCCTTTCTGGTTTTGATGCACCGTACATCCCTGGTTGGGACTGTCACGGTCTTCCAATCGAGTTGATGGTTGAGAAGAAGAAAGGTAAGCCTGGTCAGAAGATTTCGGCTGCTGAATTCCGCGAAGAGTGTCGTAAGTACGCTGCGGGCCAAGTTGAAGGTCAGAAAGAGAGCTTCAAACGTCTTGGTATCATGGGCGAGTGGGACAAACCTTACCGCACTATGGATTTCGGCACAGAAGCGAACATCATTCGTTCTCTAGGTAAAATCGCAGACAAAGGCCACCTACTAAAAGGTTTCAAACCTGTTCACTGGTGTACTGACTGTGGTTCTGCTCTGGCTGAAGCTGAAGTTGAATACAAAGATAAAGTTTCTCCATCTATCGATGTGAAATTTTCTGCAGCTGACGAAGCGGCTCTACTAGAGAAATTTACTCTAGCGGAAGGCCACGCTGGTCAAGGCGAGATCTCTATCGTTATCTGGACGACAACACCATGGACTCTGCCTGCTAACCGCGCAGTATGTCTACGTGATGATCTTGAATACGTATTGATCCAAGTTGAAGCGAATGGCGAACAGCCTGCTCAACGTATTATTGTTGCTTCTGAACTAGCAAAAGACGTAATGGATCGTGCGGGTATCGAGCGTTTCCATAACCTTGGTTTTGCGACTGGTGCTGATCTTGAGCTTTCTCAGTTCAACCACCCGTTCTACAACTTTACGGTTCCTGCTGTTCTTGGCGATCACGTAACAACTGACTCTGGTACTGGTGTGGTTCATACCGCTCCTGGTCACGGTCAAGAGGATTTCGTGGTTGGTAAGAAGTACAACCTAGAAATTGCTAACCCAGTAGGTTCTAACGGCGTTTACCTGCCAGACACTGAGCTTTTTGCTGGTCAGCATGTATTCAAAGCGAACGATTCTGTTTTAGAAGTTCTAAAAGAGAAAGGTGCATTGCTGCATCACCACGCTTACGAGCACAGCTACCCACATTGTTGGAGACACAAAACTCCAATCATCTTCCGTGCAACACCACAATGGTTCATCTCTATGGATCAAGCTGGCCTACGTGCAAAAGCACTAGAGTCAACGAAGAGTGTTGAATGGATGCCAGAATGGGGTCAAAGCCGTATCGAAGGTATGATCGAAGGTCGCCCTGAGTGGTGTATCTCTCGTCAACGTACTTGGGGTGTGCCAATTGCTCTGTTTGTTCATAAAGAAACATCAGAACTTCACCCAGATAGCCCAGATCTTATTGAAAAAGTAGCGAAGCTTGTGGAAGAAAAAGGCATTCAAGCTTGGTGGGATGTAGATGCTGCTGAACTGATGGGTGCTGAAGACGCTGACAAGTACGAGAAAGTACTTGATACGCTAGACGTATGGTTCGACTCAGGTGTAACGCACTTCTCTGTTGTGGATTCTCGTGAAGAGTACAACTTCCCGAATGAAGAAAGAACGCACAGTGCTGATCTTTACCTTGAAGGTTCTGACCAACACCGTGGCTGGTTCCAGTCATCTTTGATTTCATCTATCGCGATGAAAGACGAAGCACCATACAAGCAAGTGCTAACGCACGGTTTCGTGGTTGATGGTAACGGCCGTAAGATGTCTAAATCTATCGGTAACGTTGTTGCTCCTAAAGATGTAACGAACAAGCTAGGCGCAGATATTCTACGTCTATGGGTTGCTTCTACGGATTACACTAACGAAGTTGCGGTTTCTGACGAGATCCTTAAGCGTTCTGCTGATGCTTACCGTCGTATTCGTAACACAGCTCGTTTCTTCCTAGCGAACTTGAACGGTTTCAACCCTGAAACTGACCTAGTTCCTGCTGAAGAAATGGTAGCACTTGATCGCTGGGCTGTTGGCCGTGCTCAAGCTGCACAAGAAGAGATCGTTAAAGCATACGGTGAGTACAACACTCACGGTGTAACTCAACGTCTAATGCAGTTCTGTTCTATCGAAATGGGTTCTTTCTACCTAGACGTAATTAAAGACCGTCAGTACACAGCGAAGCAGGGCAGCCATGCTCAACGTAGCTGTCAAACGGCGCTTTACTACATCGTAGAAGCTCTAGTTCGTTGGATGGCTCCTATCATGTCGTTCACTGCAGATGAAATCTGGAACGAGATGCCTGGCGAGCGCGACACGTTTGTATTCACAGGCGAGTGGTTCGAAGGCCTATTTGGTCTTGCTGACGACGAAGAGCTAAGCAACGAATTCTGGACTGAAATCCAGTCAGTTCGTGGCGCAGTGAACAAGCTTCTTGAAGATGCTCGTAAAGAGAAAACAATCGGTGGTGCACTGCAGGCTGAAGTTACTCTATACGCTGACGATGCACTAGCGGCTAAAATCAATAAGCTAGAAGATGAGTTACGTTTCGTACTTATTACTTCTGCTGCGGTTGTTAAACCACTTAGCGATAAGTCTGATACAGCTCAAGCGACAGACGTTGAAGGTCTATACGTTGAAGTTGCAGCAACTGAAGCTGAGAAGTGTGACCGTTGCTGGCACCACACTCCAGATGTAGGCACAATTGAAGGTCATGAGAAAATTTGTGGTCGTTGTGTGTCGAACATCGACGGTGAAGGCGAAGTGCGTAAGTTCGCATAACGACTCAGAGAAAGACTGAACTTTTTGTAAAAATCATAGCCCCAGTATCAACTGGGGTTATTTTTAATTATAGGAAATGTGTTTAACCAAGCTGACTTCTCGTGTTCATTCTTGAGAGTGGATAATGAGATGATTTGACTGAGTAGATACTAGGAATAGAAATGAGTGAAGTTTCGTTAAAACAATCTGGTGTGCGTTGGTTATGGCTGGCTTTGCTGGTGTTCCTTGCTGATATCGGCATCAAACTCTTTGTCATGGACAACATGGGTTATGGCTGGGCAAACCGTATTGAGGTGTTGCCATTCTTTAACTTTTTGTATGTTCATAACTATGGTGCGGCATTTAGCTTTCTGAGCGATCAGAGTGGCTGGCAGCGTTGGTTATTTACGGGTATCGCATTTGCGGTAACGGGTATGCTGACATACTGGATGAGTAAACTACCGGCGACAGAAAAGTGGAATAACATTGCTTATGCGATCATCATTGGTGGCGCGGTAGGTAACGTGTTCGACCGTGTTGTACATGGTTTTGTGGTTGATTACCTAGACTTCTACTGGGGTACTTACCATTGGCCTGCATTCAACTTGGCTGATATGGGAATCTGTATCGGTGCTGCGATGATCATCTTGGATGGCTTCCGCAAGAAAGATGAAAGCAAATAGGCGACTCAAGCATTAATGAGTATTAAGTAAATCACTTTGAAATAGATTGCCCTAAAGTCAGTCTATGACTCACAGAATAGAATAGCCCTAAGCGCTGTCGGTTGATTCCGACGGCGCTTTTTTTTATGCTTCAGTCAACAAGGAAGCAAAGCACAGCGCATCCTCAAATAATAAAGAAATCTAAGGAAAGTAACGTGGCAGCAATTAAAAATGATTCAGCAGTAACTCTACATTTTACGATTAAAATGAAGGATGGTTCAGTTGCCGATAGCACCGAAAATATGGGCAAGCCCGCTAAGTTCGTTATGGGTGATGGTAGCCTAAGCGAAAATTTCGAAGCGTGTTTACTTGGGCTTGAAGCGGGTACAGAAAAGTCTATCGAACTGAAAGCACAAGATGCGTTTGGTATGCCTAACCCAGACCATATCCACCACATGGATAAAGCGAAGTTTGCTGGTGGTACTGATGTTGAAGTCGGTACTATCATGGCGTTCTCTGGCCCTGACGGTATGGAGATCCCGGGTATTATCACTGATATTGCAGGTGATTCAGTGACCGTTGATTTTAATCACCCATTAGCCGGCCAAGACGTTACGTTTGACGTCAACATCTTAGCGGTGGAATAACGATAGAATAGCTGTCTTCACGCTAGAACAAGATAGCCTTACAGCTGTGATGTCACCCGAAGCTTCACTGTCTAGGCGCTTCACTGTAGAATGCGAACCTCGCTGACAGCGAACTCTATAGAAACAACCTTAGTACCGCGGTAAATGATGAGCAATGAAATGAAAATAATGTTAGCTAACCCTCGTGGCTTTTGTGCTGGTGTCGATCGTGCGATCAGCATCGTAGAACGCGCACTCGAAATGTATCAGCCACCGATCTATGTTCGCCATGAAGTGGTGCACAACCGCTTTGTTGTTGAGGGGCTCAAGCAGCGTGGTGCTATTTTTGTCGAAGAACTGAGTGAAGTGCCAGACGACAACATAGTGATCTTCTCTGCTCACGGTGTTTCTCAAGCCGTTCGTAAAGAAGCGAAAGAGCGTGAACTCACGGTGTTTGATGCAACATGTCCGTTGGTAACCAAAGTACATATGGAAGTTGCTCGTGCGAGCCGCAAGCATATGGAAGTGGTGCTGATTGGTCACGCGGGTCACCCTGAAGTGGAAGGCACCATGGGTCAGTACGCTAGCCAAACTGGTGGTATGTACTTGGTTGAGAAGCCAGAGGACGTACAGAACCTAGTAGTGAACGACCCTAGTAACTTGCATTACGTTAGCCAAACCACGTTGTCCGTTGATGAAACTGCTGATGTGATTGAAGAGTTACGCCGCGTATTCCCTGAGATCCAAGGCCCACGTAAAGATGATATTTGCTACGCGACTCAAAACCGTCAGGACGCTATTCGTGAGATGGCCGGTGATGTTGATGTCGTGATTGTTGTCGGTTCTAAGAACTCATCGAACTCAACACGTCTGAAAGAGCTGGCTGAGAAGCTAGGTACGCCAGGTTACCTAACCGATTGCCCTGAAGACATCCAGACAGAATGGGTTGAAGGTAAAAAGAAAATTGGTGTGACTGCGGGCGCTTCAGCGCCTGAAGAGCTAGTAAACCAAATCTTAGATCGTATTCGTGAGTTGGGCGCAACTGAAGTTGAAGAGATTCAAGGTCGTGAAGAGAACATGTTCTTCGAAGTACCGAAAGAGCTACAGATCAAGCAAGTCGACTAATCTCTATTGATTGGTGACATCATCGATTCGTGATACTAGCGATTCGTAAACACTATCGATTTGTAAACACTATTGATTTTTAAACAGCAGGAAGCCAACGTTGATGCGTTGGCTTTTTTGATCGCGCTATATCTTGGCCTTTAATGTGTTTACTGAAGACCGAGTTGCTCTTTTAAAGTCTTTAAGTAACGACGACTGACAGGCACTTCAAAGCCAGTCAGTGTGATGATCTCCGCTAATCCATTCTCTAGCAATTTGATCTCTTGGATCGATTTTATGTTGATCAAATATTGGCGATGACAGCGGATCAAATCGGTCTTTTCTTCTAGGATCTTCAGGGTTAACTGTGAAGTGGCGGTTTGTGATGAACTACGAACATGCACACCGCTGATATTTGAATAAGCACACTCGACCGTTTGGCTTGCCATGATCACTATGCGGTTGTGACCAATGCACGGGATTTGCTCTAAGTGGCAGGGAGCAATCGCTGAGATGTTTTGTTCTGGCGCTTTCTGGTTCTGCTTGATGACCTTATTCAGACGACAAACACTCTTGTTTAATCGACAAGGTTCAACTGGCTTGAGTAGGTAATCAAAGGCATTGTCTTCAAAGGCTTGAATCGCATATTGGTCGTAGGCGGTGACGAACACCACGTAAGGCATGGTGTCTGGGTCAAGCATACTTAACAGTTCGATACCGGTAACCTGCGGCATTTGGATATCCAAATACACCACATCCGGTTTGAGAAGGTTGATCTGTTTCAGTCCTTCGATCGCGTTACTCGCTTGGCCAATGATTTCTACTTCACCGGTTTCAGTCAGTAGCTCAATCAGCTCTTCGCGAGCAAAAAGTTCATCATCGACAACTAATGCCTTTAACATCCTACAATCTTCATCTTGATTCTATCCCTGCTTGATTCACGTTTATCTTCTAAATCTATCTTTTTAATATGGCTTTTAAATGTAGCTACCCAGAAGCTATCACCTACGAAAACACCATTATTTTAGTATAGGTATGATAAAGCTCATTCGAGTAAATTGCTGTGGTTGAGATTCTATTTTTAGTGCTGAATCTTGTCCAAAGAAATTAGTGAGTCGTTTATCAACAATCTCCATGCCTAATCCAACGTGATCTTGAGATGGCTTCTGATAATTGCCCGCGTTGTCTTCAACGATTAACTTGAATCCACCCTCGAAAGCCTCGCTATAGATCTTCACTTTACCGCCTTCCAGCATGTTTGAAATACCATGCTTGATGGCGTTTTCAACCAGTGGCTGCAAGGTAAAGCTCGGCAGTTGCGACTCGTACAGTTGTGGGTCGATATCCCATTCCACTTCTAATCGGTCGGTAAAACGCGCCTTCTCGATAGTTAGGTACGCATTGACGTGTGCCAGCTCGTCTTTGAGTTTCACAGTGTTGATGTTTTGCTTCAGGTTACTTCTAAAGAAGTGAGACAGATGCTGAATAAGTTCTCGTGCTTTATCAGGGTCACGACGTGTAACGGCACTGATGGTGTTGAGTGCATTAAACAAGAAGTGAGGGTTAACTTGAGCGTGCAGCAGTTTGATTTCAGCTTGGGTAAGCAGTGTTTGTTGCTGCTGATAGTTACTGAATAGGATCTGACTCGACAATAGCTGAGCGATACCTTCACCCATCGACATGTTGATGGTCGAGAACAGCTTTAGCTTTGGCTCATACAGCTTGATGGTACCGACCACTTCATTACCCGCGCGCAGTGGAATAATAAGCGCAGAGCCCAATTTACAATCTTGCGATAGAGAACATTGGTACGGATTCTCTTTGCCATCGAGGTAGATGATGTCGTTCTGTTCCATCGAGGTAAGCGTGCTTTGCGATGAAATCGGAGTGTTAGGTATGTGGTGTTCATCGCCAATGCCGACGAAAGCGAGGATTTTTTCTCGATCGGTAATCGCCACTGCACCAACATTGGTCTCTTCGTAAACGATACGTACGATTTTTTGTGCGTTATCGGAATTAAACCCACCATGCAGAATACCTACCGAACGTTCGGCAATGGTTAATGCGCGTCGAGAGAAGGTCGCAGAGTATTTTTCGAAGATGGTTTTCCTGTCTTGGATGATACTCATGAACAGCGCTGCGCCCACAGAGTTTGCGATGATCATTGGCGCGGCAATATCAGAAACCAGAGCGTAGGATTGCTCGAACGGTTTCGCGACGGCAAGCAAGATGATCATCTGAATGATTTCAGCAAACAGGGTTACAGAGAACACCACCAGAGGATTAAACAGTTGGCTGGCTTTGTTCTTTCTGACTAAGTAAACGTGCAATAGGCCGCCAATTAAGCCTTCTGCCGTGGTTGAAATAGCACAAGCTAAGTCAGTAAAACCACCCAAAGAGTAACGATGGATACCGCCTGTAAAACCGACCGCAAAGCCGACAACCGGGCCACCAAACAAGCCACCCATGACTGCTCCCATCGCTCGGGTGTTGGCGATGGCATCATTGATCTGTAAGCCAAAGTAGGTGCCCATAATACAGAACAGGGAAAACAGAACGTAGCAGCTGATTTTATGACTTAAGCGCGAAGAGATGCTCAACAAAGGGAGAATCAATGGGGTTTTACTTAGCATGTAAGCAATCACTAAGTAGACACAGGTTTGTTGCAGCAGAGAGAGAATGAGTTCCATATTTTCACCTATTGAGACGCTGGTTAAGTGTAAAGCTCATTGCTTGGTAACGGTAGCTTTGCTTGTCTTTTCATGGCTTATATCGAATGACTTTGGTTTCCCAAGGTCGAGAAACTAATATTTAGAAATAACAAAGCCCATCACAGTGGACGGGCTTTAGTCTTAATTTCCACGAATCACTGGGTGATTACGGGAGCAAGCGAAGTTGTGCTTGGCAGTTCTTTTGTCTCTTTCTATGAAGATTGGTCTCTTTTTCCAAAGAGCCTAAAAGAACTAGGCTGTTTTAGTCACTGGTTTTGGCTCTTGATCTTGCTCGTCATCAGCCAGGTCGATATCACCTTTGCCTTTAGAAATCTTGATAACGTAAGCCGTAATCAGTAGAGATGAAACCACACCAACGATAGTCGAGATTTGCATTGGTAGACCGAAGCCTAGTTGGCTGTTGTTCAGGATGAATGTGATACAGACAGAAGTCATGAACACAGCTGGAACTGTCGTTACCCAGTGCAGTTTGTTGTGACGAAGTAGGTAGGCCGAAGCTGTCCACAGCATCATTACTGCTGTTGATTGGTTAGCAAAACCGAAGTAGCGCCAGATGATGCCGAAGTCTACTTGAGTCAGGATGCCACCGATAACGAACAGTGGTAGCGCCATTAGTAGGCGGTTACGTAATGTTTTCTGTTCCATGTTGAAGTATTCAGCAAGGATAAGACGGCTTGAACGGAATGCTGTGTCACCAGAGGTGATTGGTAGGATAACCACGCCAAGGAAAGCCAGGATACCGCCGAATACACCCAATAGACCAAATGAAGCGCTGTATACCACGTTACCAGGGCCGCCGTTTGCAATCGCGTCAGATAGCGACTCAACTGAACCGAAGAATGATAGAGCAAGAGCACACCAGATTAGAGCGATGATGCCTTCACCAATCATTGCACCGTAGAATACGAAGCGACCGTTCTTCTCGTTTTCCATACAACGCGCCATTAATGGTGACTGAGTTGCGTGGAAGCCAGAGATAGCACCACATGCGATTGTGATGAATAGAGCAGGCCAAAGTGGTAGGTCATTCGGGTTCATGTTGGTGAACATGTCTTTCATCTCGAAGCCACCCATGATTTGGTGCTCGTCAGATAGACCAATCGCAGTGATTAGGCCAACAGACATGAAGATAAGCAGTGCACCGAACAGTGGGTAGAAGCGACCGATGATTTTATCGACAGGGACAATCGTTGCGATGATGTAGTAAGCAAAGATGATAACAACCATAGTCGTTGCAGACATCGCGAAATCAGTTTGGTCATTCACTAAGTTAGTGATCATGCCAGCAGGAGCAGAAACGAATACCACACCAACTAGAAGCAGTAGGACAATTGCAAAGATGTTCATAAAGTGTTTTGCGCCATTGCCTAGGTAACGTCCTGTGATAGTTGGAACCGAAGCGCCACCATTACGGATAGATAACATACCTGAGAAGTAGTCGTGTACCGCACCTGCGAAGATACAACCTAGTACGATCCAAAGCATTGCTGCTGGGCCGTAAAGGGCCCCCATGATTGGGCCGAAGATTGGACCTACACCAGCAATGTTAAGCAGCTGAACTAGGTAAACCTTTGGCGTTGACATTGGAACGTAGTCCACGCCATCTTGCTTAGTGTGAGCGGGTGTTTGACGCTTTTCATTGATACCGAAAATCTTCTCGATAAAGGCACCGTAAATAAAGTAGCCACCAATGAGTGCTGCAACACAGGTAAGAAACCACATCATAATTTGTTATCCCTGAATGTATTAATTAAGTCAGGTTCTATATTAAAGAAGTGTATGAAAAGAAACTTCCGCTATGAGAGTGAGTGGTCGAATAGTCAATTAAGTGGTGTTATAACTGATTGAGTGGTTTGTTACGTTTACAGAGTGGTTGGTTATTCGTGTTGAGAAGAGTCTTGTTTCTGGCAAGTGGTCGATGGTGAGCATTAAACGGCGAGTAATAAAGATCAACGGTAGATTACAGACATAAGTGGACATCAGCCAGTGTTCGGCGGAGAATCACCACAAAGACACCGCTTCGTCAGGAAGTGACTAGGTAAATATAAAGGACTGAAATGAAAAAAATAATCGCACTATTCGCCGTGGCATTTAGCCTTGCAGGATGCAGCGCTAATGTTCAAGATTTAGCCGCTGAGGGCAATTGGCAAGAGATTGGCTATCGTGATGGTATTAAAGGTCACACTCAGCGTTCGTATTCTGAGATGACTGAACTTGGCGCAGTCGATCAAGCGAGTTACACAGAAGGTTACCACCTAGGTGTGACAGAATATTGTAATCCGAACCATGCTTATCAAATTGGTTTATCTGGCCAAGTGTATGAAGGCGTGTGTTCTGGAACGGAAGAAGCTCAACGTTTCCGTATGGAATGGCAACGTGGCTGGGATGAGTTCTCAAACGACTACTAAGCTCAAGCTAGCGATAAAAAATTAAAACTGAAAAAGACCAGTACTGCATGTGTACTGGTCTTTTTTATGTAGCGATAGTAATGCTCAACAACACTAGCGACAGCATAAGCAGATTACTGATTGTTCTCGACGGCTTTTCTCAAGAAGCCATTTTGCTTATCAAGCTGAGCCTTGGCCAATTCTAAATCTAGCCCTGTCAGAATCATCAAAATAGATAACTTTACATCGTAATCAGTCGTTTTAAGTGTCGACACTGCTAATGCTTTATCACATTCAGTCGCTTGGATAACGATACGAGCAGCGCGAGCAACCAACTTTTCATTAGTCGCTTTTACATCGACCATCAGGTTCTGGTAGCTCTTGCCAATGCGAATCATGCTCGCAGTCGTTAGCATGTTGAGCACCAATTTTTGCGCGGTACCTGATTTTAATCGTGTGGAACCGGTCAATGCTTCTGGGCCAACCACTGGGCTTATCGCGATTTGAGCAATCTCAGCAATTGGAGAGCCAGGGTTACAAGACAGCGCAACTGTGACTGCACCAACCTGATTCGCATAGTTGAGTGCACCAATTACGTAAGGTGTGCGGCCACTGGCAGCTATGCCTACCACGACATCATTTTCTGAAAACTGAATCGCTTTTAGATCTTCAATACCAAGAGTCAACGAGTCTTCCGCTCCCTCTTTGGCTTTCAAAATTGCTTCTGATCCGCCTGCAATTAGCCCGATCACCATTTTGTCAGAAACCCCAAAAGTTGGAGGACATTCTGAGGCATCTAATACGCCCAATCGACCACTTGTGCCCGCACCCATATAAATCAGTCGGCCACCGTTTTGAAAAGCGTGAGCGATTTTATCAACGGCTAGAGCGATCTGTGGCAGCTCTACTTCGATCGCCAATGGAACTTGCTTGTCTTGTTGATTAATCTTTTCGACCACTTCGAGAGAGGTGAGTAGATCAATATCCATAGTGTCAGGGTTTCTCCCCTCCGAAACGAGGTGCGAGAGCGCTGATATGAGAGCGTCGTTACTCATAATGATCCTTTAATGGTGATTCTAAAATTGTTTAGACAGCATCGCGAAGTCAGTATTGTGACTAAGTTAGCACGGCTAACAAGTTAATCTGCACGATATAGAACGCCTAGAGAGGCCGATCTACTTGCGCCAGTCACTTCTGGTAAATTGCTTGGCAGTTGATGAACATGACGTTGAGCAAGCCACGCAAAGGCCATGGCTTCCATGTAGTCGGCATCAACGCCTTTACTGGTGGTCGACTCAACCTCCCAGCTAGGAAGCAATTCAGACAGTCTCTTCATCAACAATGGATTTCTCGTACCACCGCCACACACATACAGTGCAGGTTGGTTACCCAAGCGATAAGTTTCCACTTCATTGGCTATCGTCAATGCGGTGTATTCACAAAGTGTGTACTGAACATCTTCTGCTGCAAGGTCTTTAAATTCTGTTAATTGTTGCTCTAGCCAAGGTAGATTAAACAGCTCTCTGCCGGTACTTTTCGGTGGCATTTGAGATAGGTAAGATTCATTCAGCAGCTGCTCAAGTAAAGCTTGATGTAGTTGGCCTTTTAGCGCGAACAGTGCGTCACGATCAAACTTTTCACCGATGTGTTTATCTACCCAAGCGTCCATTAACATATTGCCCGGGCCAGTATCATAGCCAAGCGTAGGCTGATTCGGGCGCAATACTGAAATGTTCGAGATACCACCAATATTCAACACCACAACTGAGCTGTCTTGTGGGTGAAAAATAGTGTGGTGGAAAGCCGGTACTAACGGTGCCCCTTGCCCGCCAAGCGCCATGTCTTTACGTCGAAAATCAGCGACTGTTTGAATCTGTGTTTTAGCGGCAATGATATTGGCATCACCCAACTGCATGGTAAATGGCGAATCACCCGTTGGTTGGTGGAATACCGTTTGGCCATGGTTACCAATCGCAGTCACAGAAGATGCAGGCGTACCTGACTTATCGAGAAGTTGCAAAACCGCATCAGCAAATAGATGACCAAGCTGGTGGTCTAGTTTACCAATAGCAATCAAATCCGTTTTCTGACCAATACAAACTTCAAGCAGACGCGCTTTGAGGTCATCAGGCATCGGGAACTCATCATGAGCAAGTAATGTAATGCTATCGTCTTCAATCGAGACTAGCGCTGTATCAACGCCGTCCATACTCGTTCCCGACATCACACCGATATACAGTTCTTTATGGTTCATTCCTAAGCTCTTGCACTGCATTCTTAAAGTCTTCCACAGATTGTTTTAAAAACATTGTAAAGCAAATTTAAAGAGAATAATCTCGGGAAGTTTATGAAATTAGGTTTAATAAGGAATAAATATGGGACCGTTGTGGGTAGATGTTGCGGGCTATGAGTTAACAGCTGAAGACAGAGAAATTTTAGAGCATCCAACCGTTGGTGGTCTCATCTTATTTGCTCGAAACTACCACGATAGCAAACAGCTTTCGGCATTAAACAAAGAGATCCGCAAGGTAGCGAAACGTCCTATTTTGATTGGTGTTGACCAAGAAGGTGGCCGAGTTCAGCGCTTCCGCGATGGATTTTCAATTATCCCTGCCGCTCAAGAATTCGCGACTAAGAATAATGGTGAGCAGTTAGCAGAACAAGCCGGTTGGTTGATGGCGGCAGAATTGATTGCCCATGATATCGATCTGAGCTTTGCGCCCGTATTAGATAAAGGTCACGACTGTAAAGCGATTGGTAGCCGAGCGTTTGGTGAAGATATTGATACCATCGTTCGCCATAGCAGTGCTTTTGTTAAAGGCATGAAATCGGTTGGCATGGCGACAACAGGAAAGCACTTCCCTGGACACGGTGGCGTTATAGCTGACTCTCACTTAGAAACGCCTTACGATCCTAGAGACGATATCTTTGAAACCGACATGGCGATCTTCAAGGCTCAAATTGAAGCTGGAATATTAGATGCGATGATGCCTGCGCACGTGGTTTTTTCTCACTATGATGATCAGCCTGCGAGTGGCTCTGAGTATTGGTTGCAGAAAGTATTGAAGCAGCAGCTTGGATTCAAAGGCTTGGTATTCTCTGATGACTTAACAATGGAAGGTGCTGCAATTATGGGTGGGCCAGCCGACAGAGCGAAGGCTGCTTTGAATGCGGGTTGCGACATGGTGTTGATGTGTAATAAACGAGATGCACAAATTGAGGCTCTTGATCACTTAGAGATTCAAGAGGTGCCTTTAGCCAACTCATTGCTTAAAAAGCACAGCTTTGATTTACCGACGCTTCACTCGGATAGCCGATGGAAAGAGGCCTCAGAGCAAATTAAGCGAATGTTAAACGCTGGGTGATAAATAAACACTCTATAAGTTTTAAGAAGGCGATATTAAAGATATCGCCTTTTTTGTATGTGCTTGGCTTGGTTTAGGCCTATTTGTGCCTCAGAACGAACTAAAGATGAAGTGTAAATTTAAATTTACATTAAATGTTTTTTATTGTTTACACTTGCAATCGTTTTTGTAGCTGTTATTGTGTTTTTAAAGATTGTTAGCCCAAATGGAAATGTTGGGTGTAAAAATAAACATACAGGTTGAGTTATGCAAAAAAGTGAATTAAGCAATGTCAATATCATCGACGAACAGGTACTGATTACTCCAGAGGAGTTAAAAGCGAAATTACCTTTGAGCGATAATGCTCGTCGTTTTATTCAAGAGTCTCGTGAAACGATTGCGAATATCATTCATAAGAAAGATCACCGTATGCTAATCGTGTGTGGTCCATGTTCTATTCACGATCTAGAAGCGGCGAAAGAGTACGCAAAACGCCTTAAAGCACTTTCTGAAGAACTGAGCGACCAACTGTATATTGTAATGCGTGTTTACTTTGAAAAGCCTCGTACCACGGTTGGTTGGAAAGGTTTAATCAATGACCCACATCTAGATGGTACGTTCGATATTGAGCATGGTCTGCATGTAGGTCGTGAGCTTTTAGTTGAGTTAGCTGAGATGGAAATCCCACTAGCGACAGAAGCACTAGACCCAATCAGCCCACAATACTTGGCAGATACATTCAGTTGGGCAGCGATCGGTGCACGTACGACTGAATCTCAAACTCACCGTGAAATGGCGAGTGGTCTTTCAATGCCAATTGGTTTTAAAAACGGTACAGACGGCAACTTGGGTACTGCAATCAATGCAATGCAGGCGGCTTCTTCTAGCCACCGTTTCATGGGTATCAGCCGTGAAGGACAAGTTGCATTATTAACGACTCAGGGTAACCCAAATGGCCATGTGATTTTACGTGGCGGTAAGCAGACTAACTACGATTCAGTATCAGTACATGAATGTGAGCAAGAGCTGGGTAAATCTAACTTAGAGGCTGCGTTAATGGTCGACTGTAGCCACGCAAACTCTCGCAAAGATTTCCGACGTCAGACGTTAGTAGCTGAAGATGTCATCCATCAGATTCGTGAAGGTAATAAGTCGATTATCGGCCTGATGATTGAGAGCCATATTAACGAAGGAAACCAATCTTCAGATATACCTCTCAATGAGATGAAATACGGTGTATCTATTACCGACGCGTGTATCAATTGGGATTCAACTGAGGCACTATTGAAGCATGCACATACGGAATTAGTCCCGTTCTTAGAGAACCGCTTGAAAGGTTAGTCAGAGTTTAAATTTAAGTGCCTCATCTAATGGGGCATTTTAAGATCTGTCGCTAACGAACCTGCGTCAATGCGGGCTTTTAGATTAGTACGGGCTTATAGATTAGTAAGGAATAAAATGGCCGTTGAACTGAACGAATTACGCGACCAAATCGATGCTGTCGATAAACAAATGTTGGATTTACTGGCTCAACGACTGGCTCTAGTAGAGAAAGTCGGCGAAGTGAAAAGTGAACATGGTTTACCTATTTATGTACCGGAACGTGAAGCCGCGATGTTGGCATCTCGTCGTCAAGAAGCCGAGAGAATAGGGGTTCCGCCACAGTTAATCGAAGATATTTTGCGTCGTACGATGCGTGAGTCTTATGCCAGTGAAAAAGATTCTGGTTTTAAGTGTCTTAACCCAGAGTTGCGTTCAGTGGTTATCGTTGGTGGTAATGGTCAACTTGGCGGTCTGTTTGGCCGTATGTTCAAGCTTTCTGGTTACGAAGTAAAAATTCTTGGCAGCCAAGATTGGGATAGAGCCGATGAGATCTTAGATAATGCCGGTCTTGTGGTTGTTACGGTTCCAATTCACCTAACGGAAGGTGTGATTGCGAAGCTAGGTAACCTACCAAGCGATTGTATTCTTTGTGATTTGACGTCGATTAAATCAAAGCCTCTACAAGCCATGATGAACATGCACCAAGGCCCTGTAGTTGGATTACACCCAATGTTTGGTCCTGATGTTCCAAGCCTTGCGAAACAAGTGATTGTTTACAGTGATGGACGTGGTTCTGAAAGCTACCAATGGTTGCTGAATCAATTTGGTATCTGGGGCGCTAGCCTGTGCCAAATGGATGCTGCTGAACACGACCATGGTATGACTTTGATTCAAGCACTTCGCCACTTCACCTCTTTTGCTTACGGCTTACACCTGAGTAAAGAGAACCCGAACATCGACCAGCTTTTGAAGTTAAGCTCACCAATCTACCGTCTTGAGATTGCGATGGTTGGTCGTCTGTTTGCTCAAGACCCGAACTTGTACGGTGATATCATTCTTTCTTCAGATGAGAATATTGAGATGATTCGACGTTTCCATAGTCGTTTCGGTGAAGCATTAGAAATCTTGGATGGGAAAGATAAAGCCAAGTTCGTTGATAGCTTTAATCAAGTCAGTGATTGGTTTGGCGACTACTCGCAGCAGTTCTTGCAAGAGAGTCAAAATCTTTTAAAGCAAGCACATGACTCGATTCATCGTGGTTAATTACGATTTGAAATCATAAAAAAAGAGCGACCTGATGGTCGCTCTTTTTTTATCTAATTCAGGACTAAAAGTAGTAGGCCTACAGTAGGCTAAAAGCAATTAGATCATCATAGGCCAAACCAACTGGCTCTAATAACTAATGGTTAATAACTAGTTAGTCGTGATAGGTTTTTTACTCTCTTCACTCGATACGGTGTCGATGGTCGAGCTAATGTAAGGCACATTCGTCAGGTTGATCTGCAAGCGAACCACATTATCAATCAGTTGAACCAGTGGGCCCCACTTAACCTTTTTCTCTTTCTCGAACACGTAGTTGAAGTTCTCTGGTGTCCAATCCATCAAGTATTGAGGGTTTAGTGAACGACCAAGGAAGCGTACTTCGTAATGCAAATGTGGCCCGGTTGAGTTACCTGAGTTGCCACAGCTAGCAATCACATCACCTTTACTCACAAACTGACCGCTGCGTACTTTGAATTTTTGTAGGTGTGCGTAAGAACTCATGAAACCAAACGAGTGACGCATAGTAATAAAGTTACCGAAGCCTTTTTTACTTGGGCGTACCGTTTCAATGACTCCATCGGCGGGCGCTACAATATCTTCACCACGTTTACACGTAAGGTCGATGCCAGTATGTACATGGCGTTTACCTGAAATAGGGTTAGTGCGGCTACCATAAGAAGAAGAGATACGTTGATAAGCCATAGGACTGTCGTTTGGAATCAAGCGAAACATCGTGGCTCTTACTGCTGAATCTACCGCAGCGGCATCAATGCGATCTTCTAAAGAGACGTCATCGGTAAGCAGCTCTTCATCGGCAAGGCCAAGTACTGATTCCACATCAAATACACGTTTACCAAGCAGTTGAATAGTGCCTTCTTTCTCGGTGAGTGTTTGCGATAACGAGTGATTGGTTTCTACCTGTCCAGCGTAAAGAAACTCGGTTTGCTCTTTTTCAACAATCAGCGTTTCAATCAATTGTTGTGCATCGCCCGCTTGCATCGCGAGCTCTTGTTTACCTTCGAAGTGCATGTATGCAGCTCCGCCAATTAACAGTGGCACGGAAAAAATTGCAGTGGTGCACATGAGCACGGCTTTTCGGCCGAAGTAAAACGTCTGTTCCCCTTGGTTAGAGGGAATAGTAATGGAAATTTTTTTTGACATGGTTCTGTATTAACTAAATGCTTCTAATAGAAAAAGATAATGGAGATATTATTCCTGACCCAAATCGGTAAGGTGTTCAATCTCTCTATAAAGCAGTTCATCGTCGCCGACATTAAGCTCAATAAGGCGCTTAAGGTGGCTAATACTATCAATATCTAAATGCTCTATGCGTAAACGCATTGAGGTATTGATGGTAGAGACTATCGTTGCTTCTAACTAAATATTGATATCACTGTTGGTGAGCTTAAAGCTGACTTGAACAGGAGCATCGTGGCTGAGTTGCTGCCATTTATCACATTGAATGAGTAAACCATGGAGAGATAAGTCTTGCACTGAGCCTGATACATTTACTTGTCCTTGTGAGATCTCAGTCGGGACTTGATAAATAACTCGTGAAAATTGACGTCTTTCAAGCATAGGTAATTTCTCTATATCAATAGGTAAATAGTAAGCCAGATATATCAAAGGCCGCTATTATCGCGGCCTTTGTTCAAAATACAAGCTAATTTACTTAGTAATACGCTTGTACTTGATACGGTGCGGTTCAGCCGCTTGTGCGCCCAGAGTCTTCTTCAGCCACTCTGTGTACTCAGTATAGTTACCTTCGTAGAAGTTAACTTGACCTTCATCACGGTAGTCTAAGATATGGGTCGCGATACGGTCAAGGAACCAACGGTCATGCGAGATAACCATTGCACAGCCAGGGAACTCAAGCAGTGCTTCTTCAAGTGCACGTAGAGTTTCGACATCAAGGTCATTGGTTGGTTCATCGAGTAGCAGTACGTTACCGCCGGCTTTCAGTAGTTTCGCAAGGTGAACACGGTTACGTTCACCACCAGAAAGCTGACCGATGATTTTCTGTTGGTCGTTGCCTTTGAAGTTGAAACGAGAGCAGTATGCACGAGCAGGGATTTCGAAGTTGTTGATCTTAATGATATCAGCGCCTTCAGAGATCTCTTGGAATACTGTTTTAGTGTCGTCCATGCTGTCACGGAACTGATCAACAGAAGCAAGCTTAACCGTTTCGCCAAGTTCAACTGTACCTGAATCTGGCTGTTCAGCACCACTTAGCATCTTAAACAGTGTTGATTTACCTGCACCGTTGGCACCAACGATACCAACGATAGCGCCTTTAGGCATGCTGAATGATAGGTCGTCGATAAGAACGCGATCACCAAATGACTTCGTTAGGTTCTTAACTTCAAGTACCTTGTCACCTAAACGCTCACCTGGCGGGATGAACAGTTCGTTGGTTTCGTTACGCTTCTGGTATTGGCCAGTCGTTAGTTCTTCGAAACGAGCCATACGAGCTTTAGATTTAGCTTGACGACCTTTAGGGTTTTGACGAACCCACTCAAGTTCTTTTTCAATCGTCTTTTGGCGTGCGCTTTCACCTGATTTCTCTTGCTTCAGACGCTCATCTTTTTGCTCTAGCCAAGATGTGTAGTTACCTTCCCATGGGATACCTTCACCACGGTCAAGCTCAAGAATCCAGCCTGCAGCGTTATCTAAGAAGTAACGGTCGTGGGTAATTGCCACAACAGTACCGCTGTAATCAACAAGGAAGTGCTCAAGCCAAGCGACTGATTCTGCATCCAAGTGGTTGGTTGGTTCATCAAGAAGCAGCATGTCAGGCTTCTCAAGAAGTAGACGACATATCGCAACACGACGACGCTCACCACCTGATAGGAATTCGATTTTCGCATCCCATTCAGGAAGACGAAGTGCGTCAGCAGCGCGCTCTAGAGCTGTTTCTAGGTTGTGGCCATCTTTCGCTTGGATCAGTGCTTCAAGCTCGCCTTGTTCTTTAGCGAGCGCATCGAAATCTGCATCTGGTTCAGCGTAAGCTGCATATACTGCATCGATACGCTTAAGTGCGTCTGCAACATCAGAAACCGCTTCTTCTACGATTTCACGCACTGTTTTTGATTCGTCTAGTACAGGCTCTTGCGGTAGGTAACCGACTTTAAGACCTTGTTGTGCACGAGCTTCACCATCAATATCAGTATCAATACCAGCCATGATACGTAGTAGGGTAGATTTACCTGAACCATTTAGACCCAAAACACCGATTTTAGCGCCAGGAAAAAAGCTAAGAGAAATGTCTTTAAGAATTTGACGCTTAGGTGGAACAGTTTTGCTCACCCGAGACATGGTATATACGTATTCAGCCATTGCCGATCGATCCTAATTTATTGTTCAAAATTGTCGTCTATTTTATACCAATATCCCCAAAGATGTTACTCCTAGGACAGAAAAGCCATTCTTGAACTAATCCTTACCTATTATTGTCACATTGGTCATTAAAACTATATTTAATAAGCTTCTGAGGCGAAGTGTTAAATATTAATAATATTTACACTCAATCTCTTTACATTTGATGTGATGTCGGGCGTAAATAGACTTCACGTATTCATACACGCACTAAGGAAAGAGCGAATGTTTTTCCGCATTGGTAATACGAAAATTGCTGTCGCTGCATCGGCAATTTTGTCTTCATTTTCACTGGCTCCGATCGCTTTAGCGAGCAATGCATCCGAGCTTGAAATGCAGCGTGATGTTTATGACAGAGCGCAAGAGGTTTTGGACAACCGAGATCTAAAAGCTTACTCAGCGCTGCGCAACAAAATTCAAACATACCCTCTAACGCCTTACACTGATTATCGCGCCTTTCTCATTGGTCTAGGTGATCGCACACCTGCTGAAGTGGATGCTTTTATTGAAGAGAATAAAGCGCTGCCATTTTCGAATCGTATGCGTGCACCTTACTTAGATTCATTGGCTTCTCAAAAGCAGTGGCAAACGATACTGGAATTTCAAACTCAAGAGCCAGTTGGTGAAAAATACCAATGTATCTACTACCGAGCGCATTATGAGCAAGGTAATCAAGATCTCGCGTTCAAAGGTGCGAAACAACTTTGGTTAAGTGGTAGCGGTGTTGATGACGCCTGTGACCCGCTTTTTGAAGGATGGGATAAAGCCGGTTTAAGAACGGATGATCTGATACTCGAAAGGATGCTGTTGGCGTTTGAAGGTCGTAACGGTAAGCTGATGACTTATCTGATTAAGCAATTAGATCATGAGGAGTCAATTGCTCAAGCCAAGCAGATGAAGGCGTTGTACAACAAGCCTGAAAATGTGCTCGCGTTTGCTAAGAAGCACCCTGCGAATGAATTTTATCAAGCTCAAACCGAGTTTGGTTTTGAGAAACTGGCAAGGAAGTCAGCAAGCAGCGCTCAAGAGATTTTTGATGATGTTGTGAAAGCTCAAAAGCTATCTAAAGAAAAATCTCAAGAGTTAGCAGATTACCTCACGTTCCGCTTGATCAATACCGACTCTGAAGAGTTGATGGCGTGGCGAGACAAAATGCTCGCGAGTTCATCAAAGCAAGTCTTGTTGGAAAGACGTGCTCGCTTAGCGATTCAGCATGCAGATTGGACAGGCTTGAAAGAGTGGATTGCGCGCTTAGATGATAAGCATCAGGCTTCGCTTCGCTGGCAGTATTGGCAAGGTAGAGCAGAGATAGCACTCGGTGATACTGCTAAGGGTAACAAACGACTGTCAGATATCTTGGGCCAGCGTAATTTCTACAGTGTGGCTGCGGCTAAGCAGTTAGGTAAGCCAGTTCAGTACCCAACATCGACACTCAAATACAACGCTGAAACAGTAAAGCCATTTGAGACTTCTTTGGTTCGAATCAGCGAGCTGATTGATCGAGATAAAATTGCGGCAGCGAAGAGTGAATGGCGTTGGTTGTTAACCAATGCTGATAAAGATCAGAAATCAATGCTCGCAGCTCATGCTGCGACGCAGCGTTGGAACCACTTTACAGTGACAGCGAGCATCTCGGCGAAGATGTGGGACAACATAGACCTACGCTTCCCTGTTGCTCATAAGTGGTGGTTTAACTTCTACGCCGAAAAGCACGATATAGACCCGATTACCTTAATGTCTTTAGCGAGACAAGAGAGTGCGATGGATTCAGAAGCTCGCTCTCCAGTTGGCGCGCGTGGCATCATGCAAATTATGCCAAAGACGGCGCAATATACGGCGAACAAACATAAGATTAAATATCAGGGCAGCGATGATCTTTATGATGTCGGCAAGAACATTGAGATTGGCAGCCACTATCTAGATGGCCTATTAGCTCAATATGATAACAACCGTATTTTTGCATTTGCTGCTTATAATGCAGGCCCGAGTCGTGTGAAACAATGGCGTTCACGCAGCGATGAAAAGCTCGATGCATTTGCTTTTATCGAAATGATTCCATTCAAAGAGACTCGTGGCTATGTTCAGAATATCTTGATGTTTGAGACCTACTATCGAGATATCTTGGGCGAGAAAGGGGTGTTTTTAGCGCCCCATGAGGCCGAAACGAAATACTAGGGGTTCGGTACTTTCTCTGAAACTGAGTAATATTAAAGGCAGTGAGTGCGAACCAGTTCCACTTGCTGCCTTTTTACATTGGATCAAAGCAAGTGTTTCGGTATAAAGTGTTAAACGCTTTCAATCATTAAGCGGCTACTTCAAGCCAAAATTTAAAAGTAAGTGTAGAGATATGGCATCACAACCTGAATATGAGAATTGGCAACAACTAATGGATTTGGTAAAAACAGCGGCTGAGAAAGATCAGCATGAACTGTTGTTGACCATGATGATGACACCTGATGAGCGAGATGCTTTGGTCGCTCGAGTGAATATTCTTTGTGAACTCATGAAAGGGGACATGTCACAAAGACAGGTGAGCCAAATGTTAGGTGTGGGTGTGGCTACGATCACGCGAGGCTCTAATGAGCTAAAGGCTAAATCTGAGCAAGAGAAAGCGGCAATTGTAGAGCTGTTACTCAAGTAAGCATTTAAACAGTAAGCCTTAAGAACTTGATAAAAACGCTAACCATAGGTTAGCGTTTTTTTATTTTTATCCCGCTTAATGTTATTACCTCTAGAGAGGCGAAATATCGTGTTTCTTAAACAAGACTAAGCAGGGAAGTGCTTAGGGTTAACAAATGGGATCAGCGCTAGGATTAAAGCCTGGCTATATACAGAACTGCGAGATAGTTGGTTATGTGTCAATAAGCCAATCGCACCGCCTTTTTGTTTTATGTTGTCGGTGCCGAAGACTTCATCCATCACATCACCTAGCTCATTCGCATGCTGGAGTTTATCAAGCACAACGGGTGGCAGCATCAAGCTTGCAGATCGAGATTCTCCGCGCTGACCGTTTGCTTCAACGACCATCCAAGCAAATGTAACCTTTCCTTCTATTCCAGACTCTAATCCAACATAAAAATCCGCATCAGGTTGAGCTTGAGTTGCGTTGTGAACGCGATTTACCGCACCTTGATAGGTCTCGTCGTTGCTCATCGGTTGATCGGAGACACCGCTAGGGACGCTGATGCCTTTGAAATCAAATTCAGTATCAGGAAAAGCAGATAAGAATGCACTTTTAACGGCGTTAATTTTAGCTGGGTTCAGCGATGCGATGATTACAGATTTCATGTGTTGGATTCTTTTTGTTATCGATTAAATTGAGTTGATGTTGTCGGTACCAATCACTCAGTTCTTCTAATGGCATAGGTTTACCGAAGTAATAGCCTTGCAGCATATCGCACTGTGCTTCTTGCAACCACTGATGCATGCTTTCAGTTTCGATGCCCTCGGCTGTGACCTTCTTACCCTGAGCATGACATAACCCGATAACCGGTTTCACTATGTTCTGATTATCGGTCTCAATTAAGGTGTCTAAAAAGGCTTTATCGAGCTTAATTTTTTGAGTTGGATACTGCACCAGTTGAGTGATGGAGGTGTAGCCAGATCCAAAGTCATCAATGGCTAATCGATATCCCATATCAGAGAGTTCGTTAAGCAGCGGAAAACCTTCAGAGTTTGAGTAAAAGGTTTCGGTAATTTCAAAATCAATCAAACTTGGCGGAATTCGATTTAAATCGGCGTGCTCTTTGATGAAGTCAGCAAGATCAGTCGTTTCAATCCCAGCAGAAGATAAGTTAATCGACAACTGAATTGAGTGATCAAATTGAGCCTGAAGTCGGTGAAAAGAAGCAAATGCATTCTGAATGACCCACTGATCAACCTGATCGAATAATCCTGTTTGCTCGGCAATGGGAATGAATTCATCAGGTGGAACCAAGCCTAGTTGCTCCGAATTCCAACGTAATAACACCTCAACACCAATAACATGGGTTCCTGTTGAATCCATGTACGGCATATAAACGAGCCTAAATTCATCATCAAAGTTCTTGTCTCTGAGTGCGCGTTCAATGTTTGCTTGGCGTTGAATCGCTTTGTCTAAATCTCGTGAATAGTCAGCAAATTGGTTTTTACCTGCGCGTTTGGCTTGGTACATCGCGGTATCAGCGTTCGACAGTAGCTTTTCGATGGAGTGGCCATCGTTGGGGTAGGTCGCAATACCAATACTGACCGTGATCGGAAAGCTCCCTGAATCGGTGATAAAACCTTTTTGTAGTGGCGTCAGTAAGTCATCAGAGAATCGATGAGCAATGTTTCCTCGACGAGTTGGAGCGTTAATATAGACAACGAACTCGTCTCCAGAAAGTCGGGCGGGCATACAATGAGCGTCAAATTCTGTTTTATAGTGGCTACAAATATCGGAAATACGCTGAGCAAAACTGACCAGAATGGAGTCGCCGATTTGATGTCCATATTTGTCGTTCACAAACTTGAAGTTATCTAGGTCAAAGTAGAGAACCCAGGTTTCGGTATTGGAGCTAGGCTTAGGTAATGATTGCTGAACGAAGGTTTGAAATTGATGCCTATTGGCTATTTGGGTTAATTGATCATTCTCGGCCAATAGCTTGGTCTGTTGGTAGGTGTTATCTAACTCTTGGTACATGTCGTAAAAACGCTGTGATAGGCGGCCAAGCTCATCACGAGTGCCTAAACGTTCGATGTTCTTACGTTGTTTTTTCTCGACTTGCTGCAGTTGTCGGTCGAGTCGTGTTATCGGGGATATCACACTGCGAGACAAAAGCATGAGTAGCAGAGCAACCGTCACAAACGCGGATAGTGCAAAGGACAAACTCAGCTTATTCCAAATTGAGTCGAGCTTGTTCTCCAACAGGAATGGCGCCGGGTCAACTGTGGCGTAAAGTTCTGGCGCAAGCTTGACTGAGTGGGTGACATTATTTTCCAGAGAAACCGCTATAGATGTGAAGAATAAGCTGGTTTGGTAGTCGAACTCTATCTGTTTTCTCAGCGCATTAAATTTATCGAGAGAGACTGACACAACAACAAAGAACACATCGCTTGGTTGGGTGCTTGTGGTTGGGAAAATCGTTTTCTTGTCGACCTTCTCATAGTGCACCAACATCCCTTCGCCTTGAGAGCTTTGAATATAGTTGGTACTCGATGTTTCTAGAGTATCTTGGTAGTAGTGGTCAACATACTCCAATATTTTGGTATCAATCTGAGTGCGTGAGTCGTTGTTGTTATCGGCGTAGTACCTCAGTTTGCGATCACCGTTGAGAAGCGCTAACCCGGTATAGCTTTCATCGTCATCTTGCAGGAAATGTATGGCTTCTTGAAGGTTATTGACCAGCTCAAGATCGCGAGATAGGTTTTGCTCTGTGAGAAAGTAACGCTCTACCATGTCACTTTGAGTCAAGGTGTAAGAATAGCTATTGAGGAAGGAGCGAGACTGGCGAAAATACCCAGCTAACTTTTCCATATTCAGCTGAAGTGCGTTGTCTTCGCGTTTGATGAAACTGCTTTTCTGCGTTGAATAAATAATATAGCTAGAAGTAGCGGTACTGATCAGTATTACAGGGGTTATCAGTAGTAAGATTTTAGTACTTAGCTTCATAGTTAGTGACAACACTATTTATAAATTTAGCGCGTAAGTTTATGTTATTTAATGCTTACTCGCTATTAATTACACGTAGTTCGATGATTTCCTGTGAAGGGGGAAAGGTTTTGTCTCTATTGGTAAAAAGGTCAATAGTGAGATTTTTATTAGTAATATAGCTGAGCTAGGCAGGTTAGTAGGTGTGTACAGCCAGTGAAATAACCGAGTCATGTCCCAGGATAAGTAGTGTGAGTATTCCGTAGTACGAGTCTATTTGACTAACCGTTATTTTAGTATTTGGCCTGCTGTGGGCCAAATACTTATAGCAGATTTAAACTTATGCCAGCTTTAAACGTTTGCTCGTTAAAAACTTATGTTCGTCAACAGCTTATATTCGCTGAAAACTTATGTTTGTTAAGAGCTTATGTTTGTTAAAAGCTATGACAACTTAACCTGCGTCGCTTTGATGTTCTCACTTGGATAACACCCCAACACTTTTAGGTGACGAGTGATAGCGGTTAATTCCGTTATCGCTTGCTGCATATTATCTGCATCCAAGTGTGCTTCTAAATCGACATAGAACATCTCTTCCCATGGATTGCCCATGATAGGACGAGATTCCAGTTTGGTCATGTTGATGCCCAAGCGTTGTAGGATTAGTAGAGTTTCTACTAAAGAGCCCGCCTCTTGAGAAGTCGACATGATGAGCGTCGTTTTAGCTGGGATTTGAGTTGATACTTCTACCGGTTTACGCGCCACAACGATGAAACGAGTGTGGTTCTCAGTTTGGTTTGCAATGTTGCCTTGGATTGGCTGAAGCCCATAAAGCTTGCCGCTCGATGCATTACCAATCGCGGCAACATCATCACCATCCAGTTCTTTTACTTTCTTCATTGCATCTGCTGTGCTTGCACAAGATTCAAGACTCACGCCTTTTAAGCGACTCAAAAACTCACTGCACTGTTGATGTGGCTGTGGGTGTGAATAGAGTGTTTTGATGTCTTCTAAACGGATATCACTTTTCGCAACAAGGCAGTGCTCAATAGGCTGAGAAAGTTCGCCTACAATGTATAGCGTTGTGTGCTGGAGAAGATCATAAACTTCGTTGATCGAACCTGAACTGGTGTTCTCAATCGGCAACACACCGTAGTCTGCATGACCAGATTCCACTGTCGATGCCACTTCTTTAAAGTGATTGCAGTTAAGCTCTATCAATTCCATATTCTTACGGCTGAAATATTCACGGCTAGCAAGATGAGAATATGATCCCTTAGAACCTAAGAATGCAACGCGAGCCAGAGGTTTACGACTTTGCGGGTTCGCTAGGTTTTGTAAGTATGACTGTTGCAGCAGAACGGAATCTTCAATGATGGTGTGAAACAGTTTAGTAATGTACTGCGCATCAAGTTCATATTTATCTTTACCGTTGTTAATCAGCTTAACCAGAAGCTGCTGCTCACGAACGGCATCGCGTACAGGCTTTGATGTTTCTACCTTGCTTTTCGCAACTTCGATACTGAGTTTGCGACGTTCGGAAAGTAAACTCAGTAGTTCGTCATCTAAATCATTAAGACGAAGGCGGATATCATCCAGTGAAATTGAGCGGTCAGTCATAAATGTGTCCTTATAAAAAAGCCTCCCTAGTGTGGGAGGCTTCTTGTTCGTTTTTGACTTGTTTTTCTAAAACGACTAAGCCTCCGATTTACGGAAGAAAAAAGAAGTCAAAAATAAACAAAGATTGAGTGTGCATAAAAAGTGATTGTTTTATGAATGTTTAAACACAATAAGCAAGCGAGCTACGAGCGTCAAGCAAAAAAATAGCGCCCTGAGGCGCTATTTTTTAATCTGTTCTCTTTCCTTATTCTACTTCAGCTTCTAGCTCTTCAATTTCAGGCTTTTCAGCGCGGCGTGCTTCTGGTTTATGGCGTAGCTTGTTGAGTTGACGTTCTAGCTTTTGTTCTACTTCGTTGATAGCTACGTAGAGGTCGTCATGGATTGATGAAGCAACAAGTTGGCCTTTTGGTACGGTTAGAACCGCTTCAAATTTTTTCTTCTTGTTTGGTTCTTCGCTAAAGCTCGCTTGGCAGCCAATGATGTCTACTTGCCATTTATCCAGCTTTTTAAATTTGCTTTCTATGTGATCACGGATTGCAGAGGTAATGTCGATGTTTTTACCAGTGATGTTCATTTTCATAGAAGTTTTCCTCTGTTGTATCCCTCATGGGTTAACTTCAGATTACGACTTTTAGCAATAAAGAATGTGATCTGGATCTTGTTTCGGTTGGGTGGGATAAGCATTAAAATCAAATGTGATCTCACGCAAGTCTTAGTATCTTTTTGGCGGAAAATGCTTGTTATCTCTATGAAAAACGATAACTTGGAGGCAAGGCTTCGCTAAAAATTAAACCAGTTTTTAGGGGCGCCTTACAGCTAATTGAAAGTGCTTGATGAAAATTTACTCAATAGTGTTTTGTGATATAGCTCTCGTGATTTAGATCACTATGTAAGTTTTCTCTGAATTTGATAAGCAAAAGCCGCATAAGTTTTCTTATGCGGCTTTTGTATTTTTAATTTACCTTAATATCTTTGTTCCCTAGGCTCTTGGGGTTGAAGACAAACTAATCATTGGTTTTTAGTAATCTAGCTGTACCATTTTCTCGGATAGCATTGATAGCTTGTAACTGCTTATAGATGACAAAGTAACGGTTGATGTTGGCGACATAGGTCACCGGTTCTTTGCTCACGTATTTACGAGTGATGATCTCTACGTTTTTAAACCAGATGTTTGGGTTGTAACCTTTCTGTTTGGCAATGTGCCTCATCTTTCTTATCTTTGCAGGACCAGCGTTGTAAGAAGCCAAAGTGAAGTAGATTTGGTTATCTGGCGTAATGGCTGGGTCGTCAAAATATCTGTCCTTAATGAAGCGCATGTATTTCACACCCGCATGGATGTTGTTATCCACCTTATGTATGTTTTTGATGTTGACGTTTTTGTCTTTGGCAGTGCTTGGCAATACCTGCATTACACCAATCGCTCCGCGGTGAGAAACTCTGCTTTGATCCAATCCAGACTCTTGGAAACCTTGAGCTGACATCATTAAAGGATCAAATTCGTACTTACTGGAGTATTTCTCAAATACGTCAGCGAGCTTGGCAACTCTGTCTACTTTATTTGGATTGAGAGCTCGCCCTAACCAACGAGTATTGTCGATATACTTTTGATATATCACGTTACCCAGTAAGGTGCCGCTTCGAGATGTTTTAACGTATTTATTGATTTCTTTTTTTAGGATTGGACTGTCTTTTCTTAAGGCCCAGGCAATACGACCATTTTCTCGTAAAGGGAAGTCGGTGTGAACCTGAATATTTTCCATTACGTCAGTCCACAACTTCGCTTTGTGACTGTCGAGTATCGTGCCCTGAATGTAACCTTGATTGACTAACTCTATCAATTCATAGTCTTGCAGTGACTCTTCGATAAAGTGGACATGCAGTGGTGGCAGATCCATTTTATTGAGCTCTTTATTCACTTTTTGCACACTCTCGAAATAACTAGAGCTCGCACGAATCCAAACTTCTTTACCGCTCAATTGTTTAATTTCGGTGATAGGAGCTGAGTTCTTTCCGGTAATAATGAGTTCTTGTCCGTTCCTGATCATTGGGTCTGAAAAGTCGATCACGTTTAATCGTTTATCGGTAATCGTGAGGTTTGCTACCGCAACATCACCGTATCCGGATTCTAATGAAGGAAGAAGATCATCTCGCTGAACCGGAATGATCTGCACATTGAGATAGGGGTTTTTCTTACGAAGGCTTTTCTCAAAGTGATAGAGCATTTCTGCCACGATACCTTTTGGTTTGCCATCTTCTATGTAGTAAAAGCCTAGATCAGCCGATACCAATACTCTCACTGTTCCTTTTGTTTTGAGTATGTCTAAGTCGCCCATGTAAGGTTGATTGCTCAATGGGGATAATTCTAATGCGTTGGAAAATTGGCTAAATAACCCGATCCAGATAAATAATAACATCCTGCTCACATCCACACTCCATGTTGATGTTTTGTTAAAAGTTACCTTTTGAAGATACCGTGTATTATGCGATTCATCAAGTTTACGAAATTAAGTCCCAAAAAAAGCGCGCTAATAAATTAGCGCGCTTTCGAATCAATATGGCAGAGCTGATTAAGGCAGTGGGTTTAACTCAATCAATTTTTCTGTTCTTGAAGCTGCGTCTTCTAAACCTAATTGTTTATAAGCTTCTAATTGAATATTCAAAGACTTACGTGCAGCAATTGTGTCTGGGTAGGTCTTCTGAAGCTCTTGCGTTCGATTTACTGCTGCAATCCAAGCTTCACGGCGTAGGTAAAAATCAGCGGTTGCTAAATCATATTCTGCGAGGCGGTTCTTAAGTGCGAACATGCGTTTTTGAGCATCTTCAGCATAAGGGCTGCTAGGGAAACGCTCGAGTAGTCGCTTGAAGTCAGCAAACGCAAGTTTCACTGGCTCTGGATCTCGGTCGCTACGATCAATATTAAAAATATCGTGCATGAAGTTTCGGTCTTGTGCCATGTGCGTTAAACCGCGCATGTAAAGAACCCAATCTTGTTTCTCATGAGTTGGGTTTAAACGCAGGAATCGCGAAATAGTAGCAAGACCAAGCGCCAAGTCATCATTTTTGTAGTAAGCGTAAATCAGATCGAGCTGTACTTGTTCAGAATAGGCGCCGAATGGGTAACGGGAGTCTAGGGCTTCAAGCTTTTCTATGGCAGAAAGCCAGCTACCGCTCTGCAGGGACTCTTGAGCGTCAGAGTAAAGAACCGATGGTGGTACATCCGGTACTATTTCTTCAGTACTTGAACAGCCAACTAAGAGTGATACGGCTAATAGACCCGATAAAGTAAGGTGTTTCATGTCAGGCGTCGATTCCTTGAATTAAATATTTCGTAAGCTTCCGTTACTTTCTAACCAGTAACAGATACAATGATGCAATTATTCTATTTTATCCATACTAATGGGTATTAGTCTCACGGTTTTTAAAAAAGTTCGATATGGCTCAGCAGATAACATTAACAGACACAGTAAAAAGCAGCCAGTTAGGTCAACGTTTAGACCAAGCTGTCGCTGAACTATTTACCGATTTTTCTCGCTCTCGTATTAAAGAGTGGCTTCTTGACGGCAAAATCCAAGTGGATGGCGAAGTTATCACTAAACCGCGCACCATAGTTTTGGGCGGTGAAGCGATCATCCTACAAGCGGAGCTTGCAGATGAAGAGCGCTGGGAAGCACAAGATATTCCGTTAGACATTGTCTATGAAGATGATGATTTATTGGTTATCAACAAACCTCGAGATCTGGTTGTACACCCAGGCGCAGGTACGCCGGATGGAACCATACTAAACGCATTGCTTTTTCACTACCCTCAGATTGCTGAAGTACCTCGTGCGGGTATTGTGCACCGTCTGGATAAAGACACAACCGGTCTTATGGTTGTGGCTAAAACGGTTCCAGCTCAAACTCGTCTTGTGCGTGCTCTTGCAAAACGTCGTATTACTCGTGAATATGAAGCAATTGCAATTGGCAAAATGACTGCGGGTGGTGTTGTTGAGAAAGGCATTAGCCGTCATGCAACTAAGCGTACGTTAATGGACGTTAATGAATTGGGTAAGCCTGCGGTAACTCACTACCGTGTTGCGGAGCACTTCCGCGAACATACTCGTATTCGTCTGCGTCTAGAAACGGGTCGTACTCACCAAATCCGTGTCCACATGTCATATCTTCAGCATCCGTTGTTAGGTGATATCGCATACGGTGGTCGTGCTCGTATTCCTAAAGGTGCATCTGAAGAGCTAACGACAATGATTCGTTCTTTTGATCGCCAAGCGCTACACGCGGTTATGCTGAAGTTTGTTCACCCGATTACTGGTGAAGAAGTTGAGTTCCATGCACCTGTGCCAAATGACATGGTTGTGATGGCTGAAGCGTTGCGTGTTGATGCTCGCGAAAACATAGAAGACGACATTTAATCGTGTCAATGATCATCCCTGACTGGACTGCACCAAAAAACGTGAAAGCATTTGCTTCGACTCGTTTTGATGGTTGTTCTACAGGTGCTTATCAAGGGTTAAACCTTGGTATGCACGTTGGGGATGATGCTTTACTTGTTGAAAGTAATCGAACATGGCTAAAGCAACAATCTAAGATGCCCACGGCTCCGGTATGGCTAAATCAAACTCACTCAACGGATGTCGTTACAGTTTTAGAACCTGTGACGAATGTGCTTGATGCGGATGGTGTATATACTACTGCAAAGGGTGTTGTGTGTTCTGCGATGACAGCCGATTGCTTACCGGTCATCCTTACCGATACCAAAGGCACTCAAGTTGCTGCCGTTCATGCGGGTTGGCGTGGTCTTGCTGGTGGCATTCTTGAAAATGCCGTCGCAAAGTTTTCAAACCTAGATTCAGATAACCAGATCATTGCTTGGCTTGGTCCTGCTATTGGTAAAGATGCGTTTGAGGTGGGCAACGATGTGTTGGACGCTTTTGTTCGTTTTGACCCTCAAGCGAAATTAGCATTTAAAGCTAAATCTGAACCTGGCAAGTGGTTAGCAAACATGTCTCAACTTGCGACTCAACGACTAATGAACGTTGGCGTGACTTCGGTGACAGATTCGAATCTATGTACATACGCAGATTCAGATGCTTTCTATTCTTATCGTCGTGATGGTATTACTGGGCGTCAGGCGACATTTATTTGGTTAGAGTAATGTCTGACTAGCACAACTACTCATCCAGTTCATTTATATTTTCATATCAGCTCTATTCTTCATCCTTATCCCTTGAAAATCTGCGTTACCGTATCCATCTTCTAACCATAAGATAAACATATCTAAGAGTAGGAAGGTTGGCATGCGTCTCGATCGATTCACGAGTAAATTCCAAATTGCGATATCTGATGCTCAGTCGCTCGCATTAGGTCGTGATCACCAATATATAGAACCTGTACACCTAATGGTGTCTTTGCTTAATCAAGATGGCAGTGCGATTCGTCCATTGCTTACCATGTTGAATATTGATGTTGTTCAATTGCGTTCTAAATTAAGCGAAATATTAGACCGAGTCCCAAAAGTAAGCGGTATCGGTGGTGATGTTCAGCTCTCTAACGCAATGGGAACGCTATTCAACCTATGTGACAAGGTCGCGCAAAAGCGTCAAGACAGTTACATATCTTCAGAAGTATTCCTACTCGCTGCAATAGAAGACAAAGGACCTCTAGGTAACTTACTTAAAGAACTAGGCCTTACAGAGCAAAAATTATCTCAAGCTATTGAGCAAGTTCGTGGTGGTCAAAAGGTTGATGACCCGAATGCGGAAGATAGACGCCAAGCTTTAGAGAAGTTCACCATTGATCTGACCGAAAGAGCAGAGCAAGGCAAACTAGATCCTGTGATTGGTCGTGATGATGAAATTCGTCGCACGATCCAAGTCCTTCAACGTCGTACTAAGAACAACCCTGTCATTATCGGTCAACCCGGTGTGGGTAAAACCGCGATTGTCGAAGGTTTGGCTCAGCGTATTATCAATAATGAAGTTCCTGAAGGCTTAAGAGGCCGACGAGTTCTTTCATTGGATATGGGCTCATTGGTAGCGGGTGCTAAGTATCGTGGCGAATTCGAAGAGCGTCTAAAATCGGTGCTTAATGAATTATCGAAAGAAGAAGGCAATGTCATTCTCTTTATCGATGAAATTCATACGATGGTCGGTGCGGGTAAAGGCGAAGGCTCTATGGATGCGGGTAACATGTTGAAACCAGCATTAGCTCGTGGAGAACTGCATTGTGTCGGCGCAACAACGCTCGATGAATATCGCCAATACATAGAGAAAGATCCTGCGTTAGAGCGTCGATTCCAAAAAGTGATCGTGGATGAACCCACCGTTGAAGACACGGTAGCTATTCTTCGTGGTTTGAAAGAGCGCTATGAACTTCACCACCATGTAGAAATTACCGATCCTGCTATCGTAGCAGCGGCAACGCTATCTCACCGATACGTTTCAGATCGTCAGTTACCAGATAAGGCGATTGATCTCATTGATGAAGCGGCTTCGAGTATTCGAATGCAGATAGATTCAAAGCCCGAGTCATTGGATAAGTTAGAGCGAAAAATCATTCAGTTGAAGATCGAACAGCAAGCTCTGACGAATGAAAATGATGAGGCCAGTGAAAAACGCCTGCGCACTCTACAAAGCGAACTTTCTGAGAAAGAACGCGATTTCGCAGAGCTTGAAGAAGTTTGGAACGCTGAAAAAGCGGCGCTGTCTGGTACGCAACATATTAAATCAGAGCTAGAACAAGCTCGAATGGATATGGATTTTGCACGACGTGCTGGTGACCTTAACCGTATGTCTGAATTGCAATATGGTCGAATCCCAGAATTGGAGAAGCAGTTAGATCTCGCGACTCAAGCTGAAATGCAAGAAATGACCTTATTACGTAATAAGGTGACCGACGCTGAGATCGCCGATGTCCTTTCAAAGCAAACCGGTATTCCTGTTTCTAAAATGCTAGAAGCAGAAAAAGAGAAGCTTTTGAAAATGGAAGGTGTTCTGCATAAGCGAGTTATCGGTCAAGCGGAAGCGGTCGAAGTGGTATCGAATGCGATTCGTCGTAGCCGTGCTGGTTTGTCTGATCCGAATAAGCCGATTGGTTCGTTCTTGTTTTTAGGGCCAACAGGTGTCGGTAAAACGGAACTGTGTAAAACATTAGCGAACTTTATGTTCGATAGTGAAGATGCCATGGTGCGTATCGATATGTCTGAGTTTATGGAAAAACACTCTGTTGCTCGTTTAGTTGGTGCTCCTCCAGGTTATGTGGGATATGAAGAAGGTGGGTACTTAACCGAAGCCGTTCGCCGAAAACCTTATTCTGTCATTCTGCTTGATGAGGTAGAGAAAGCGCACCCAGATGTTTTCAATATCCTATTGCAGGTTTTAGATGATGGACGATTAACTGACGGACAAGGTCGCACCGTCGATTTTAGAAATACCGTGGTAATCATGACATCGAACCTAGGTTCTACTCGTATTCAAGAGAACTTTAATACATTGGATTACCAAGGCATTAAAAATGAGGTTATGGAAGTTGTGGGTAAACATTTCCGACCTGAGTTTTTGAATCGAGTTGATGAAAGTGTCGTGTTCCATCCTTTAGGCCAAGAGCACATCGAGTCAATTGCCGCTATTCAGCTTGATCATTTGAAAAAGCGAATGGAAGACAATGGTTATGAACTCGAAGTTTCAGAAAAAGCGCTCAAGCTAATATCTCAAGTTGGTTTTGATCCTGTATATGGTGCAAGGCCTCTTAAAAGAGCAATTCAACAAACTGTTGAGAACCCGTTAGCGAAAGCGATACTGGCTGGAAAAATAAATCCAGAGAAGAAAGTGCAGCTATTAGTGAATAACAACCGAATTATTGCTCACCAATAATCAAACTATGAATAATAGGTACGATTAGCCGAAATTAAGGCTTAATCGTACCTATTTTGAACGCTTTGTGTGAATAGTGTCCGAACGATCGCCTACGGCGGTTTTTTTTCGTTTTTGGTCTTGTGCAAAGGGGGATTCTCTCTATAATGCGCCTCCGTTGCCAGGGATAACCAAGCGGTTTGAACTAAGTAACGAGACGACATTAAGCATTTAAGATGCTTTGAAAAATTAGCTGGAAAAAGTGTTTGACACTGGAACCCAATTCGCTAGAATGGCCGTCCACTTAGAGAGGCTCCTTACTAAAAGGAAGGCTCAATAAGTAAAGCTCTTTAACAATTTAAACCTATCAATCTGTGTGGGCACTCGTTGATGAATATCAAAACGTTATTACTTAGGTAATAACAGTTACTTCGGTAACAAACTTGATTTCAATGAACTGAGTGACCAATACGTTTAACTACT